>JBFJWO010000413.1:0-4984 GCA_041623575.1 Gammaproteobacteria bacterium | reverse complement strand
GGGCTCGAGCACCTCGCGCATGGCGGCGATGCCCTGCTCGCAGGCGTCTATCGCGACGCGCATCAGCGCCAGTTCCCCGGCCGACTTGACGGCGCGCGCCCGCTCGGCGATCGCCTGCCCTTCGCAGACCTCCACGCCCTCGCGCCGCAAGGCATCCACCCCCGGGGCCGAAAGGTGATCGACCGCCAGGCGCCGGTTGCCGGCCCCGTGGGTACGCACCAGATCGGCGATCTCGCGGCCGAACTCCGCGGCGCGCTCGCCCGTGCGCGGCCCGGCGGTGAAGAAGTAGAACGATCGGTTGGCGCGGTACTCGTCGATTCCGGGCAGGCCCTCCGCCAGGTGCGGCAGGTAGGCGTAGTCGAACAGCACGACCGGTCCCTCGGTCGCCACGAACACGCAGCGGGCCTCGTAGTGCGCGCACCAGATCTGCATGTTGGTGGCGTCCGTGGCGTAGCGGGTGTTTATCTGGTCGAAGAACAAGGCGCCGGCGCAATCCCCGGCCCGCAACTGCTCGCGCAACCGGCCCAGGCGGTAAGCACGCACGGCGTCGAGATCGACCGGCGCCTCGGTGTATTCCATGGCGCCGTGTTGGCGCGGGCCCGGGTTCATGGCTGGCGGTGCGCGGCGCCGGCGGGGCCACGGGTCACTGGCCCAGGGTCTCCTCGCGATTGCGGCTGTAGTCGTTGTAGCTTTCTTCGGCGCGCTGCCTGCATTGCTCGATTTCGCCCGGTGGTTGCTGGAGGCAGTCGAACTTCTCGCTGCTCCGCAGCCCCTCGTAGACCCCGCGCGTCGTGCACCCGGGTACGGCGAGCAGCGCCGTCAGCGCCAGCAGGGCCGCGCGAACGGACATCGCTCAACCCTGGCGCGCCGCCACGACCGGAGCGCGCAGCGCGCGAAACACGTTGACGACGATGGTCACGCCGGCCGCGATCAGCAGCACCAGGCCGATCGGACGTTGCAGGTACTCCATCGGGTCATAGTAGAGCATCTGCATCGCCTGCGCGAAGGTCTGCTCGCCGATCTTGCCGAGGATGATCCCGAGCACGATGCCGGCGACCGAATAGCCCGAACGGCGCAGGAAGAAACCCACGATACCGGCGATGAACATCACCACCACGTCCACCGTCAGGCCGCGGATCGCGTACGCGCCCACCGTGGCCATCATCAGGATCGCGGGCGCGAGGAAGTGAAACGGAATGCGCAGCAGGTGCACCACGGTCTTCGTCTGCAGCCAGCCGAGGAAGAAGATGGAGAGGTTGGCGAAGAACATCGCCGCGAACACCACCCAGATCAGGTCGCCCGAGTTGATGAACACCAGCGGGCCGGGTTCCATGTCGTGCATCTGGAACACGCCGATCATCATCGCCGTGAGCGCGCCGCCCGGAAGGCCCAGTGCCAGCAGCGGGATCATGGCGGCGCCGGTGGCGGCGTTGTTGGCGGTTTCCGAAGACACCACGCCCTCGAGTTCGCCCTTGCCGAACTTCGACGGGTCCTTCGACCAGCGCACTGCCTCGTTGTAGCCCATGAAGGCCGCCAGCACCGCACCGATGCCGGGCAGGATGCCGCAGAAGAACCCGATCACCACGGAGCGCAACACCGCGAACTTGAGCCGCCAGAATTCGACGAACGAGGGAAAGTCCAGCGACACCTTGGGCGACTCGTAGGTGCCCTTGGCGCGGCGCTCCATCTGCACGATCACCTCGGCGACGGCAAAGAACCCGAGAATCGTCGGGATGAAGTGGATCCCCGCCAGCAGGTACGGCACGTCGAAGTCGTAGCGCTCGATGCCGCCCACCGGGTCGAGGCCCACGGTGGCCAGCATCAGGCCGAACAGCACCGACAGCCAGCCCTTCCACAGTGTCTCGGCGCCCACCGAGGAGGCCACGGCCAGGCCGAAGAACACCAGCGCAAAGATCTCCGGCGGGCCGAAAGCCGAGATCGCCCAGTTGGCGATCAACGCGGTGGCCGACATCATGAGCAGCGCCGAGCAGGTGCCGCCGAACGCCGAGCACAGCACGGCCGCCCCGACTGCCTTGCCGGCCATGCCTTTGCGCGTCATGGGGTAGCCGTCGAACGCGGTCGGCGCGTTCTCGGGCGCGCCGGGGATGTTGAACAGGATCGCGGTGATGGCGCCGCCGAACACGCCCGCGCAGTAGATCACGGAGAACAGCATGATGCCGTCGGTGGCGCTCAGGTGCCCGGTGAACGGCAGCAGAATAGCGGCCAGGGTCAGCATGCTGACGCCCGGTATGGCGCCGAACACCATGCCGCCGAGCAGGCCGCCGACGAAGATCAGAATGCTGGTGGTGTTGCCGAACAGCGTCAGCGTGCCGGCGATGAAGTTTTCCACGTGCTCGCAGCCCCTAGCGGATCAGCACCAGCAACCAGTTGCTGATGTCGTAGAACGGATGGATATTGCCGGTCGGCAGGCCGACGTAGAGCAGGCGCGCGAACACCAGCACCAGGAAAACGTAGATGAACGCCGTCACGCCGAGCAGCCAGGGCCAGCGTCGCTCGCCGGCCGCATACAGAAACGCCGCGATGAAGATCGGCGTCAGCACGTAGAAACCGAGCGGTTGCAGCAGCAGCGCATAGAGCGGCGGCAGACCGAGTGCCGTCCCCATGCGTACATAGTAAGCCGGGTCGCGCACATGGCCCTCGCCCGCCGCTTCGCTCCCGGCAGTGCGCGCGCGGCGGTTGGTGAGGAGGTCGTGGTACAGCTGGCCGAGGACCGCCAACACGATCACTATCAGCACCACCCGCGGCCAGCCGTAGGCACCGAACTCGTAGATCTCGATGTCGGTGTTGAACTGGTAGGTGAGCGCGAACGCGGCCAGCGCGAACGCCAGCCAGAACGCCACCTCGAAGAGTTGTCCGCGGGTCAGCATGCTAGGGGTTCCTGCACCACCGGGTGCCGCGGGCGGTCCATGGACCGCCCGCGCTCAACCGGGTCGCGCGCCGGCGTCGGCCGGACGCTACTTGACGAGGCCGATTTCCTTGTACGTCTTGCGGTACAGGGCGATCGTGTCCGTGAGCAGCTTGCGTGAGCCCTCGGTGTCGCGGAAGCTGTCGATCAGGTCCATGTACTTCTTCTTGTTGAACGCCTGGTAGCCGGGATCGTAGAAGGCTTTCTGGAACGCCCACTGCAGCCACTTGACGCGCTCGGGCGGCGTGTCCTTGTGCACGTAGTAGCCGCGAAAACGCATCAGCGGGTCTATATCCATGCCGATATCGTCGAGCGACGGCACGTCGGCGAACGCCGCCGGGCGCTCGCGCAGGAACGTCAGGATGGGCTTGAAATCGCCGCTGTCGAGAAACCCGCGCACGTCGCCCGGTTGCTCGAACAGGGCTTCGACCTGACCGCCCTTGAGCGCCCCGTAGCGCGGCGCGCCCTTGTCGAAGCTGATCTGCTGCAGCTTGATGCCGGCGAAGTCGGTCACGAACTTCAGGTTGATGCGCTCCATCGAGCCTTCCTTGGAGACGTTGGCGATGCTGGTGCGCCCGTCCCGGCTCTTGGCGTAGGCGACGAACGAATCCCAGTCGTGGAAGCGCGTCTCGTTGCTGCGGATGTAGATCTGCGAGAAGGTGATCTGGGCCGTGACCAGCGGAATCAGGTCCACCGCCGGGTTCGGGCGCGAGGGATCGAGGGCGTGAGCGCTCGCGGCGTCGTCGATGTGCTCGAGCACCGTGTAGCCGTCTTTGGGCGTGGCCATGTACGCGGTCATTCCGACCGTGCCGGAGCCGCCGGGCTTGTAGTCCATGTTGATGGTCACGCCGGTGACGCGGGTGACCGCTTCGGCCAGCGCACGGCCGAACTGCCCCGAGCCGCCGCCCGGGCCGTACGGGATGATGGCGGTCAGCGGCCGCTCGGGAAAGCCGTTCGGCTTGTCCATCATCTCGGGAAGGTTCTGGGCGGCGGCCGGCAACGCAATACCGACGCTCAGCGCCGCACCCAGCAGGGTGCCCGTGGCACGTTTCAGCAACATCGTTCTCCTCCTCACGCAAGGGCGCGACCGTTCGACGCGCCCGATCAGGTTTTTGTCCGTGGCGTGTTGCGCGCGGGCTTGCTGGAGCACCCGAACGGTGTGCACCGTGCCGGATCTGCCCGCCAGACCGTAAGCGCTTTCACGCCCACGCGGGACCTTAGCTCGCCCACTCGCTCAGAGCAACTTTTTTGCGCCCCGCGCCCGCGCCGGGCCGGGTTACGCGCCCTGGTTTTGTACTATCATGCTCGCGAGTTCCGGTTCGGAGGTGACGGCGATGAGCAAGTTTCTGCGAGGGATTGCGCTGGCCGCGGCGGTGGCGGTGACCTGCCCGGTCGCGGGTGTGTTCGCGCAATCCGGCGGCGACAAGCAGGTCCTCGACCTGTGGCGACCCGGCGACGCCGGGCAACGGTTGCGGATCCGCGGCCGGGTCGTGGGCGATGCGGGCGAGCCCATCGAGGGCGCACAGATCAGCCTCTGGCAGGCCGACGGCAACGGCTCCTACCAGGCCGAGCGCTACCGCGCCAACTTCGCCTCGGGCAAGGACGGCGTCTACGGTTTCGGCTCGGTGCTGCCCGGCCAGTACTACGGGCTCAAGCACATCCACATGGTGGTGCGCCACGCCGGTTACCAGGACCTCGAGACCCGCATCCTGTTCAAGGGTGATCCCTACCTGGACCAGGGCTTCGACGCCAGCCGCGCCATCGTGCTGGAGGAAGCCAGCGTGAACGGCGAAACGGTGCTGCTCGGCGAGTTCAACATCACCCTGCGCCGCTGACCGCGACCGCTCACGAATCCGCCAGCCGCCGGCCGAGCGCGGCTTCGTACACGCGGGCGACGGCGGAGAAGTCGTCGCCCCCGAAGCCCGCCGCCCGGGCCCGATCGAAGACGTCCATCACCTGGTCGAGCACCGGGGTGGCGAGGCCCACGTCGCGCGCCAGCGCCTGGCCGAGACCGGCATCCTTGGCCATCAGGTCGAGGGCGAACAACGGCGAGTAGTC
>JBFJWO010000412.1:0-4996 GCA_041623575.1 Gammaproteobacteria bacterium | reverse complement strand
TCGCCCGCCTCGCGCAGATGTTCAACGACAAGGCCGTGCGCGGGCGACTGCGCGAGCAACCGGACCCGCAGGCGCTGCGCAAGGTGCTGGAGGCCTCGTTGTCCAACCCGGCGGAATCGGCCTGAAAACAAAGTTTTTTCTTTAGATTTCAATTGATTGAATAGGCTCCGCCGACCTCGGGCGGGGTTGCGCGCGGCGCGCGCGCGGGACAGGCAGTACAATGCGCTCTGGCGGTCGCGTTCGGCGGCCCGGGGTGAGAACGCATGAAACTGATCATCGTCAGCGGGCTGTCGGGCTCGGGCAAGAGCGTGGCGCTGAACACCCTCGAGGACGAAGGGTTCTACTGCGTCGACAATCTGCCCACCGGCCTGCTGCACCCCCTGCTCGACAGCATCCGCGGCTCGCGGCTGCGCCTCTACGACCGGGTAGCCGTGGGGATAGACGCGCGCAGCGATGCCGCCGAACTGCAACGACTCTCGCAAAGCGTCGCGCGCCTCACCGAACAGGGCGTGGAGACGGAAATCGTCTTCCTGCACGCCGACATCAGAGTGTTGATCCGCCGCTTCAGCGAAACGCGGCGCAAGCACCCGATGTCGCGCAAGGGCATGCCGCTGCTCGAGGCGATCGAGGTCGAGCAGGCGGTGCTGGCCGACGTCAGCGCGCGCGCCGACCTCACCATAGACACCACCCAGCTGAACATCCACGACCTGCGCCGCCTGCTGCGCGAGCGGGTAGTGACCCGGCGCGACGGGCTGTCGCTGCTGTTCCAGTCGTTCGGCTACAAGTTCGGGCTGCCCGGCGACACCGACTACGTGTTCGACGTCCGCTGCCTGCCGAACCCCTACTGGGAGCCGCGCCTGCGCGAGAAGACCGGGCGCGAGACCGAGGTGATCCGCTACCTGCAGACACACCCGCTGGTCGAGACCATGTACCAGCGCATCCGCGACTTCGTCGAGGAATGGATCCCCTGCTTCGAAGTCGAGAACCGCTCCTACATCACGGTCTCGCTCGGGTGCACCGGCGGGCAGCACCGCTCGGTGTACCTCGCCGACCGGCTGTACGAGCACTTCCGCGCCAAGCTGCAGAACGTCTCGATCCGCCACCGCGAACTGCAGTAGCCGATGCCGAGCCGCGAGATCGAGATCATCAACAAGCTGGGCCTGCACGCGCGCGCGGCGGCCAAGCTGGTCAACCTGGCCTCGGGGTTCGACGCGCGGATCGAGTTGGAGAAAGACGGCAAGCGCGTCAACGGCAAGAGCATCATGAGCGTGATGATGCTGGCGGCCAGCCAGGGCACGACGCTCACGGTGCACGCCTCGGGCGAGGACGAGGACGCGGCGCTCGACGGTATCGTCGAGCTGGTGGGCGACTATTTCGGCGAAGGGGAATGACACCGTGAGCGTGATGTTCAACGGGATCGGTGTGTCGCGCGGCTACGGCATCGGCGAAGCGCAGATCCTCGAGCGCGACCAGCCGGAGGTCTCCGAGAAAGCCCTGGCCCCCGACTCCGTGGAGGCCGAGATCGAGCGTTTCCAGGAGGCCCTGGAGACCGCGCGGCTCGAACTGCGCACGGTGCTCGACCTGATCCCGCGCGACACGCCCGGCGAGATCGAGGCGTTCATCGAATCGCACCTGATGATGCTCGACGACCCGATGCTGCTGGAAGGCCCGCGACGCCTGATCCGCGAGCACACGTGCAACGCCGAGTGGGCGCTCAAGCTGCAACGCGACGCCATCGTCGCGGTGTTCGACGCCATGGACGACGAGTACCTGCGCACGCGCCGCGACGACGTCGACCACGTCATCCGGCGCATCCGCAGCGCCCTCTACTCGCGCCCCAGCGACGGCCCCGAACCGGCAACGGAATGGCGCGGGCGGATCGTGGTGGCCGACGACCTGACGCCGGCCGACACGGTGCAGATGCAGAACCAGGGCGTGGCCGGCTTCGTCACCGAGTCGGGCGGGCAGCTCTCGCACACCGCCATCCTCGCCCGCAGCCTCGGCATCCCCGCGGTCGTGGGCGTGCACGAAGTGCGGCGTTACGTGGCCAACGGCGAGCGCATCATCATCGACGGCGAATCGGGGCTGGTGGTGGCGAGCCCCGACGAGCACACCGTGCAGCGCTACCGCCAGCGCCAGCGGGCCCTGCGCCGGCGCATCGACGAACTGGTCGGCCTGCGCCACGCACCGGCGGCCACGCTCGACGGCAACGCGGTGACCCTGCAGGCCAACATCGAGATCGAGGAGGACATCGCCGCACTCGCGAGGGTCAACGCGGCCGGCGTCGGCCTCTACCGCACCGAGTTCATGTACATGAACCGCGCCGACGTGCCCGGCGAGGAAGAGCACTACGAGACCTACATCAGCGTGGTACGGGCGCTCAACGGTGCGCCGCTGACCATCCGCACGGTCGACATCGGCGCCGACAAGGAGATCGCCGAGGGCCAGATCGGCCCGCTCGCCCACAACCCCGCGATGGGGCTGCGCGGGATCCGTCGCTGCCTGATCGATCCGTCGCTGTTCGTGCCGCAGCTGCGGGCCATCCTGCGCGCCTCGGCCAAGGGCCCGATCAACATCATGTTCCCGATGCTCACCAACATCACCGAGGTGCACCAGGCGCTGGCGTTGCTGGAGGACGTGAAGGCGTCGCTGCACCGCGAGGGCCAGCGCTTCGACGCCACCATCCCGGTCGGGGGCATGATCGAGGTACCGGCCGCGGCGGTGACGGCCGAGGCCTTCGCGCGGCACCTGAACTTCCTCTCGATCGGCACCAACGACCTCATCCAGTACTCGCTCGCGATCGACCGCATCGACGACCAGGTCAACTATCTGTACGACCCGCTGCACCCGGCGGTGCTGGCGCTGATCAAGCTCACCATCGACGCCGGGCGGGCGGCCGGCATCCCGGTATCGATGTGTGGCGAAATGGCCGGCGACGCCCGCTTCACACGCCTGCTGCTGAGCCTGGGGCTGCGCGATTTCAGCATGCCGCCGAACTCGGTGCTGGAAGTGCGCCAGGTGGTGAACAACACCCACCTCGGCGACATCGAGTCGTTTACCGAGCGCATTCTGCACTGCTACGAACCGGGCGAGCAGGAGCGCCTGCTCGCCGAACTCAACGAAGGCGTCGGCGCGCTCACCGCGGCGCGCGATTCCTACTCCAGCCGGCTCGGCTGATCCCGCGCCGCGGGCTTGAGCTATACTGCGCGCGCCGCCCAGCGTGTCGCGGCCGTCCGCGTAGCGCGCCCGGTGAAACCCCCGATGCCCGACAACACCACCCAGGAAAACGCCGACGAGCGCCTGCAGCAACTCTCGGACATCCTCGAGAGCGGCACCATGCAACAGGCGTTGCGCGTGATGAACGCGTTGCACCCGGCGGAGATCGCCGACCTGCTCGAATCGCTGCCGGTGCGCGAGCGCAAGCTGCTGTGGGGACTGGTGGACGCGGACGTCGGCGGTGCGGTGCTGCTCGAGGTCGGCGAGGAGGTGCGCAACGGGCTGGTCAGCGACATGGAGGCCGACGAGATCCTGGCCGCGACCGAGAGCCTGGACGTCGACGACCTCGCCGATTTCCTGCAATCGCTGCCCGACAAGCTGCTGCAGGAAACCCTGCAGGGCATGGACAAGCAGAACCGGGAGCGCCTCGAGGAGGTGCTGGCCTACCCGGAGGACAGCGCCGGCGGGTTGATGGACACCAACCTGCTCACCGTACGCGCCGACGTGCAGCTGGAGGTGGTGCTGCGTTACCTGCGTATCAAAGGCGAACTGCCGGAGCACACCAACCAGTTGTTCGTCGTCGACCGGTACGGCAACTACCAGGGCGTGATCTCGCTGCACCGCCTGCTCATCCTCGACCCCGAGTCACGGGTCGCCGACGCCATGACCCGCGACACCGAGGCGATCAACGCCTCGCTGTCGAGCCGCGACGTGGCACGCCTGTTCGAGGACCTCGACCTGGTGACCGCGCCGGTGGTCGACGACAACAACCGCCTGCTCGGGCGTATCACCATCGACGACGTGGTCGACGTCATCCGCGAGGAGGCCGAGCACCAGGTGCTCAGCATGGCGGGCCTGTCCGAGGACCAGGACCTGTTCGCGCCGGTCGTGCAGACCAGTCGCCGGCGCGCCTTGTGGCTGGGGGTCAACCTGCTCACGGCGTTCCTGGCCTCGTGGGTGATCGGCCGCTTCGAGGCAACGCTCGACCAGATCATCGCGCTCGCCGTGCTGATGCCGATCGTGGCCAGCATGGGCGGCATCGCCGGCAGCCAGACGCTCACCCTGGTGATCCGCGGCCAGGCGCTCGGGCAGATCGGGCGTGCCAACGCGCGCTGGCTGATCAACCGCGAACTGGCCGTGGCGTTGCTGAACGGCCTGCTGTGGGCGCTGGTGGTGGCGGTCATCGCGATCGCCTGGTTCGGCAACGTCGGCATCGGGGTGGTGATCGGCGTCGCGCTGGTCCTCAACCTGCTGGGCGGCGCGCTCGCCGGCGTGGCCATTCCCTTCGTGCTGCGCCAGTTCGGCGTCGACCCGGCGCTTGCCGGCGGCGTCATCCTGACCACCGTCACCGACGTGCTCGGCTTCGTCGCCTTCCTCGGTCTGGCCACCGTGTTCCTGCTCGGCTGACGCCCGTGGCCGGAAAGAAACCGAGCGCGGCGCCGCGGCGTTGTCCCTGGTGCGCCGGCAACGCGCTCGACGAGCGCTATCACGACGAGGAATGGGGCGTGCCGGTCACCGACGATCGCGCGCTGTTCGAGATGCTCACCCTGGAGGGCGCGCAGGCCGGTCTCTCGTGGCGCACCATCCTCGCCAAGCGGGAAAACTACCGGCGGGCGTTTGCCGGGTTCGAGGTCGCGCGGGTGGCGCGCTTCACGCCGGCCCGCGAGCAACGTCTGCTGGCCGACCCCGGCATCGTGCGCAACCGGCTGAAAGTCAGCTCGACCGTGAGCAACGCCCGGGCGCTGCTGAAAGTGCGCGCCGAGCACGGCAGCTTCGCCCG
>JBFJWO010000411.1:0-5022 GCA_041623575.1 Gammaproteobacteria bacterium | reverse complement strand
TCCGAGAGCGACAGCCTGTTCGACGAGCGCATCGTGACCTTCGAGGAAGACCACGGCGCGTACGACCAGAAAGACGCCGAGGGTTTCATCAAGCTCAACGCGCTGCGCCTGCGAACGGCTGCGAAACGGCGCGCGCGCCGCTGACTCGAGCGAGGCCTTCGGCGCGCGCCCATGCAACCTGGCGTGCGCAGCGCAGTTGCCCGGGTGCTCCCTGCGCGGGCGCGCCGCGCTCTACACGATCGTCGGACGCTCGTCGGCGAAGATCGCCTCCTCGTGAGTGCTCTGGAACGCCTCGACCTGCTCGATCACCCGCTCGAGGCGCTCGAAGCAGGCGATGTGGTAGAGCGCCTCGCCCTGGTGCACCAGCGGCAGCGAGGTGCGGCCCACGACGATGCCGTCGGCAGTGCTCGTGACGCGCGACTCGGCGTCGCCGAACGGGTCGGAAATGATTCCCAGCGACTTGCCCGCAGTCACGTGGGCGCCCAGCGGCACGGTGCTGCGGAACACGCCGCTCTCCGGCGCCCGCACCCAGGCGCTGCTCTGGGCGATGTAGGGCGCGTGCGCGGGCACCTTGCGCTTGACCGCCGGCAGCATGCCGAGCGCGCGCATGACGTTGAGGATGCCGTTGACGCCGGCACGGATGGACAACTCGTCGAAGCGCAGCGCCTCGCCCGCCTCGTACAGCAACATCGGCACGCCCCGCTCGGCCGCCGAGCCGCGCAGCGAACCGTCGCGGATGCCGGCGTTGAGCAGGACCGGGACGCCGAACGCGTGCGCCAGCCGGCTGGTCTCTTCGTCTTCGAGGTTGGCGCGGATCTGGGGCAGGTTCGCGCGGTGGTTGCTCGCCGTGTGCAGGTCGATGCCGTGGGTGCACTGGGCGACGATCTCGGTCATGAACACGTCCGCCAGGCGGGCCGCCAGCGAGCCCCTGCCCGAGCCCGGGAACGAGCGATTGAGGTCGCGCCGGTCCGGCAGGTAGCGCGAGTGGTGGATCACGCCGTAGACGTTGACGATCGGGATCGCGACCAGCGTCCCGCGCAGGCTGGACAGGGTCTTGCGCCGCAGCAGGCGGCGAATGATCTCGATGCCGTTGAGCTCGTCGCCGTGGATGGCCGCGGAGACGAACAGGCGCGGCCCGTCACGGCGCCCGCGCACGACGTGCACCGGCATGGTGAGCGGCGTGTGCGTGTACAGCTGAGGTAACGGCAGGTCGAGGGTGGTGCGGGTGCCGGGAGCGACTTCCTGGCCGTTGAACACCACCGTCGCCGCCGGTGCGCTCTTGGTCATGTCAGCCCTTCCCCTTGGTGGCGGTGCGGTTGCTCTTGGCGTTCTCCTCGAGGAACTTCACGATCAGCGCGGCCACGTCCCGGTCGGTGGCCGTTTCGATGCCTTCGAGGCCGGGGGAGGAGTTGACCTCCAGCACCACCGGGCCGTGGTTGGAACGCAGCAGGTCGACGCCGGCCACGTTGAGCCCCATGCGCCGGGCGGCCCGGGTCGCCGTCGAGCGCTCTTCCGGGGTGAGCTTGATCAGCGAGGCGGTACCGCCCCGGTGCAGGTTGGAGCGGAACTCGCCGGGTGCTGCCTGGCGCTTCATGGCCGCCACCACCTTGCTGCCGATCACGAGGCAGCGAACGTCGGCGCCCCGCGCCTCCCTGATGTATTCCTGCACCAGGAAGTGCGCATCGAGGCCCTTGAAGGCGTCGATGAGGCTCTCGGCCGCTTTCTGGGTCTCGGCCAGCACCACGCCCTTGCCCTGCGTGCCCTGCAGCATCTTGACCACCAGCGGGGCGCCGCCCACCAGCCGGATCAGGTCCTTGGTGTCGTCGGGGGTGTTGGCGAAGCCCGTGAGCGGCAGGCCGATGCCGGCGCGCGCCAGGATCTGCAGCGAGCGCAGCTTGTCGCGCGAGCGCGTGATCGCCACCGACTCGTTGAGCGGGTAGGCACCCATCATCTCGAACTGGCGCAGCACGGCGGCCCCGTAGAAGGTGATCGAAGCGCCGATGCGCGGGATCACCGCGTCGAACGGTTCGAGTTCCTCGCCCTTGTAGTGGATGCTCGGCTTGTGCGAGGCGATGTCCATGTAGCACTTGAGCGTGTTCAGCACCACGACCTCGTGTTCGCGCTTCTTGCAGGCCTCCACCAGGCGCCGCGTGGAGTACAGCTTGGGGTTGCGCGACAGCACGGCGATGCGCATGGTCAGCGGGCTCCGGCCGGCCGGGGGCCGGTGACGTAAGAACGGCTGGGATCCACGAGGAAGCGTTTGTTGATGGCGGTGCGCCCGAGCAGCATGCGAAAGCGCATGGTGTCGCGGTCGGTCAGGGTCAGCTCGATGGGCCAGCGCACGTCGCCGAGCACGACGACCGTCTCGATCACGAAGCGCCGTTCGCGGTGCCCGCCGGAGTCGCTGACCATGCGCTGGTCGAGAACGTCCGCCTCGCAGACGACTTCCGGGGCGCTGCGGTTCTGGCGCGGGTGGATGCCGAAGCGTACCCGGTCGCGCCCGCGGCTCTTGAGCGGCTCGACGAAGAACGCGTGCAGCGCGGACGTGCGCGCGCCGGTGTCGACCTTGCACTTGATGCGGTCGATGCCGAGGTCGGGGAGGCGAGCCCACTCGCGCCAGCCGAGCGTGCCGAGCGGCGAGGACGGTGCGCTCACCGGTGCAGTGCGGTCGAAGTCATGGCGGCATTATAGGCGTTATTCGGCGGCTGTCGCCGGCTCGTCGGCGATCGAGTACCATGCAGCGGTCATGAACACGCGACCTCCCGCGCAGCCGGTGAAACCGGGTGAGGGCGACACCGGGCGTCACCCGCTGCTCGTCGAATCCCTGCGCACCGCGTTGCGCCAGGTGCGGCGGCTGGTGATCTTTCTCATCGGCATCACCGTGGTCCTGATCGGCATCATCATGTTCGTCACGCCGGGCCCCGCGGTGCTGGTCATCCCCATCGGGCTCGGCATTCTCGCCATCGAGTTCACCTGGGCACGGCTGCTGTTGAAGCGCTTTCGCGAGAAAGCCGAGAAACTCGGCGCCGACGTCGCGGGACGCATGCGCAAGGGCGCGCCCAAGTAGGACCCCGGCGCCGTCGCGCGCCGCTAAAGCCGCAAACCCGCCGGCCGTTACAGTCTCAGGCACACCCTGGTCCGTCGAGAGTCCGATGCACTACGAGGAACCGGTCAGCACCAGCGAGGAGCTGCTGCGTCTGACGCTACCCATGATCGCGCGCTACCAGCTGGGCGCCAACCCGGTGAACTACGCGCTGATGTACGAGTACGTCTCCGGGGTCAACCCGGCGCTCAAGGCGGCGATCGACTCACAGCTCACCGAGACCGGCACGCTCGACGAGCGGCGCGCGCGCGAGCTGTTCCGGGCCCACGTGCTGCCGGACGCCCAGCAGCTCGCCGAGCTGCACGCCGAGATCATCGAGCTGGTGCGCTCGCTGCAGGCCTCGGTCAGCGATGCCGGCGAGGAGGCCGGGC
This sequence comes from Gammaproteobacteria bacterium, assembly GCA_041623575.1. Taxonomy (GTDB): domain Bacteria; phylum Pseudomonadota; class Gammaproteobacteria; order JAHELT01; family JAHELT01; genus JAHELT01. Next base: position 1,548 of record JBFJWO010000411.1, on the reverse strand, counting down.
GCTTCGAGGGCTCGCTCGCCGACTGCAACAGGAAGCTCCTGCAGAGCGGGGAGGGCGACATCGCCAGCGTGCTGCACGGCCTGATCAAGCACACCGAGCAGATGCGCTCCTCGAACGTCAAGCTGCAGGCGGCGCTGGAGCACCACGCGCGCGAGGCCGAGACGCTGCGCCGGGAGTTACAGGTGGCACGCCAGGAAGCCACCACCGACCCGTTGACCGGGCTGCCGAACCGAACCGGTTTCGACGCCGCCGCCGCGCGGGTGTTCGCCGAGATGGACGACTACGAGCACCCGGTGTGCCTGTTGCTGGTCGACATCGACAATTTCAAGCTGATCAACGACCAGTACGGGCACCTGTTCGGCGACAAGGTGATCAAGATCGTCGCCGATATCCTGCGCAAGTGCATCAAGGGCAAGGACACGGCGGCGCGTTTCGGCGGCGAGGAATTCATGGTGCTGCTGCCGGACACCCCGCTGGTCGGCGCCAGGGCGCTGGCGGAGAGCGTGCGCAGCGCCATAGAGCGCGCCCGGATCCGCCGCACCGCCAACGGCGAGACCATCGGCAACATCACGCTCTCGGCGGGCATCGCGAGCCTGCACGACGGCGAGACCCTGATCTCGCTGATCGAGCGCGCCGACCGCGCCATGTACCGCGCCAAGCAGCAGGGCCGCAACCGCGTGGCGAGCGCCGAGGAGTGCGGCTGACGGCACCGCGCCCGCGTGTGAGGCCCGGCTATACTTGCGTTCAACGGCCGGTGGCGAGCAGGCGAACTCGATGTACGAACGCGACGAACAACGCGCCCTGCTGGAGGTTGCGCGTGCTTCGCTGGGGCACGGGTTGCGCGCCGGCGAGGCCCCGCGGATCGACCCGCTGGGTTTCACCCCCCCACTGCGCGAGAAGCGCGCCAGTTTCGTGACTCTGCGCCTGGCCGGGCGTCTGCGCGGGTGCATCGGGCAGTTGCAGGCCCGCGACCCCCTGGTAGAGGGCGTCGCCTGCAACGCCTTCGCCGCCGGGTTTCGCGACCCGCGTTTCGCGCCGCTCGCCGACGCCGAGCTCGATGCCGTGCTGATCGACGTCTCCGTGCTCGGCACGGCCGAGCCGCTCGATTTCGACACGCGCGAGCAATTGCTCGCGCAATTGCGCCCGCACCGTGACGGGCTGATCGTGCGCGACGGCGCTTGCAGCGCGACCTTCCTGCCGGCGGTCTGGGAGACGCTGCCCGAGCCCGAGCGCTTCCTCGGCGAGTTGCTGCGCAAGGCGAAGCTCGATCCCGAGCGCTTCCCGGCCAGCCTGCAAGCGCTGCGCTACCGCACCGAGACCTTCGGCGAAGCGGAGTTCGGCTGATGTTGTTCACCTCCTCGCTCGGCACCGAGTACCGTGAGGCGCTCGAGGAGTTGCTGTTCTTCAATCCCGGCCAGGCGCGCGCGCTCGGCGCGATCATGGACGCGCTGGAGGCCTTCGGCGCGCCCGAACTCTACGTCGAGGCCGAGCGCCTGCGGGTGAAGGTCGGTGCGCTGGCCGAGGTGCAGAGCCTGTTCGCGCTCGACG
>JBFJWO010000410.1:0-5024 GCA_041623575.1 Gammaproteobacteria bacterium | reverse complement strand
TGGAGAAGAACAGCGCGCCGTCGGACAGGGGCCGTTGACCGTCGAAGTCGATGGTGCCCTGCCACACCTCGGCGAACATGCCGTCGCCGTCCTCCGGGGTGGCGCCCGACCCCGGCGGGCTCCCGCACAGGCCCTGGCACTGCAGGTCGAAGCCCGTGCCGCGGATGCCGATGGTGGCAACCGGCGTGCGTACCTTGTAGTTGCCCGGCTCGTCGCGGGCGATGGCGCCGGTGAGCAGGCGCAGCCCGCCGCGCAGGAAGCTCATCAACGCCTCGCCGGCGCCGCCCTGCTCCTCCTGGCGCATGCGGTCGACGCGGAACTCCGAGTCGCTCTCGATGCCGGCCCGGGTGCCGTCGCTGAGCCGCAGCATGGCGAAGGCGCCCGCCCCGGTGCGAACCGTGTCGGCTTCGCGGATACGGGCGCCGATGCGTACCGGCCGCTCGACGCCGCCCGGACCCGCGACACGGACATTGCCGCGCGCCAAGGCAAGGTAGCCCACCACCGGCCGGGTGTCGCGGGCGGCGTCACCGGCGCAATCGTCACCCTCGCAGATGCGGACGTCGAAGGTGGTGCCGCGGATGCCGATGGTCGCGGTGCCGGCGCGCACCTGGAAGGCGTCGTCCGCGCGCTTGCTGATCAGGCCGGTGATGGCGCGCATGCCGCCGCGGAACAGCCGCAGGAGGGCGCTCTCCTGTTGCGGCTCGGTCTCGAGTTGCTCGACCTGGAAGGTCGTGAGGGGGCGCAGCGCCATGCGGGTGCCGTCGGCGAGGTCCAGCACCGCCAGGCTGCCCTTGCCGGTGGAGACCACGTCGCCCGCGAAGATCGGCGAACCCGGCCCCAGCAGACGCGGGCTGGAGCCCACCAGGTGCGCGGTGACGGCGCCACGCACCAGCGTCGCCCTGCCCGCGGTCGCACCATCCTGCGCCGCCGCCGGCGTCGCGCAGGCGAGCCACAGGGCGACGCCCAGAGCCATGCCGCGCAGGGTCGCGGCCCGCCGATTCGCCAGATATGCCAGGGCGCGGTTCATGGCCGTCAGTAGCGGTACAGCACGCTCAGGTGCCAGCGGGTGTTGCCCGCCCCGGCGCCGGCGGCGTCGTCGAAGACCCGCGCGTAGTCGAGGCTGGCGCTCAGGTTCTCCTTCCACTGCCAGCGCGCGCCGACGCCGGCGCCCAGCAGCGTGTCACGCGCCTCCTCGCCCGCCGCGGGCCGCTCCAGGTCCTTGACGCCGGCGTCGACGAAGCCGAGCAACCGGGCGCCGGCGAGCTGCGGGATGCCCGGTGACCAGAGCTCCAGCGAGGCGGCCGCGCCGTTGTCGCCGGCGACCGCGCGTTCCTCGAAACCGCGCACGCTGCCGGCGCCGCCGAGCCCGAACTGTTCACCGGGGATCAGGGTCTCGCCGGCCCACTGCCCGTCGACGCGCCCACGCAGTTCCCAGCGTCCCGGCAGCGCCTGCGCCCCGGAGAGCCCGAAACGCAGCGCGTTCCATCTGCGTTCGGCGCCGGCGCGGGCGTTCGTGTAGGCACCGTCGGTGTTGTGGCTGCCGCCCGGGAGGTTGTGCACGTAGGCGACGTAGCCGCGCACGTTGCCCGCCTGCCGCAGGTACTCGCCCTCGACGGCCAGCGAAAGCGGGCGGGAACGGACGTCGCTGCCGCCTGCCACCGAGATCGGGGGCAGGAAGTTCACGTTGTTGTCGAAGTCGCGGTCCTGCACCGTCACGCTCCACGCCGGGCGCAGCGCGCCGCGGCGCGGAAGGTCCTGCCGGAAGCTCGCGCTCCAGAAGGCGCCCGAACCGCTGACATCGGCGATGCCCGCCACCTGCCCGATGTCGACGTCGGACTTGACCCACGAAAGCGACACCCAGCCCGACCAGTCGTACACGGGAACCTGGTAGCTCAGCCCGTACTGGCGCACCGCGCCGAAGTCCTGTGGCGAGCGGGTCGCGGAGACGGTCGCCGCGTGGTCCCGGCCGAACAGGCCCGAGTGCTGCGCGCCGGCGCTCAGGCGGCTGCGGCCGGTGACGGGGCTGCCGCTGTTGTTGAGCAGCGCGAACACCGTCCACGGCCGCCGGTCCTGCACGCGGACGACGGCATCGACGCTGTCAGGCACGCTGCCACGACGCAGGTTGACCGCGACGTCGCGTGCGGGGTGTCGGTTGGCGACGGCGACCGATCGCGCGATGGCGGTGGTGTCCGGTGCCCCGCCCGGGACCAGTGCCGGCAGGCTCGCGATGACCTGCTCGGCGCCGAAGAAGTCGTTGCCCTCGACCACCACCTCGCCGACATGGAAGCGCACCACGCTCAGGGTGACCAGGCCGCCGTCGAGTGTCTGCGGCGGCAGGCTGACGCGGTGGAATCCGTGACCGGCCTCGGCCATCGCCCGCTCGAGCGCATCGGCCGCGGCGAGCAGCCCGTCCAGCCCCGCGTGCTCGCCGGTGAAGCGAGCGAGCGCGGCCTGCGTGGACTCTTCCGACAAGGGGTTGTCCCCCTCGATGACGAAGCGCGAGACGGTGAAGCGGACCTCGGGGGTCGGTGGCACGCCGGGCGTCTCGGACTGCGCCGACGCCAGCGTTGGCGCGGCGGCAAGCAGCATCAGGCAACACCATGCGCGGCATGCGCGTCCCGCTCTCATGGGTCCCCCGGCCACGGATCGCGAGTTCGATGAGGCACTTATAACCGATTTCTAACAATGTTCGCGAGTATCTGGCGAAACCCGTGCGGTCGATTCCGCAGGCATCGACGCGAGGAGCACAGGTGCGGGGCCGGCAGGCAGAGCGCGCGCTGCGCGAGCGGACGCCGCGAGCGCCGGCGGCACCGTGGCGCCACAATGCCCGCCACGGCTGCTGGCCTCGTCCCGGGCCGACCACCCGCCGGGGGGTCAGGCCTGCGAGAACACCAGCGTCAGGCCGAACAGCTTCTCGGCCGGTACCGTCAGGCCCGCTTCGGACCAGCGTGTCGTGACCCCGTTGGCCGCCAGCAGATCGCTGGCCGCGGCGAGATCGGCGACGCCGATGCGGCAGCCGGCGAAGTGCGCGCCGGCCGGCGCGGTGCGCGACGGCTGCGCGCCATAGCCGCTGGCGAATGCCTCCGGGGTGAGGATGACGACGTCGCCGCGCGCCGTGCGCACGCGCACCCGGGTCTCGGTCTGCTCGACCAGCGCCTCGGCGCCGTGCAGTTCGCCGAACAGCGGCGCGACCTCGGCGGGCGTGTGCGTCACCATCGCCACCTCCAGCACGCGGCGGGCGCCGTTCGCGTGCCGCTGGAACTCCGGCTTCCAGAACAGCTCCGGCGCGTGCTGCCTGCAAGTGAACATGACCGCATCGGGGAGCTGTTCGCTGACGAGGAAGGCGAGCGAGAACGCCACCTCGCGCTGGCTGCCGTCGGGCAGCGTCGCCAGCCGCGCGAACTCGAAGGGCGCGACCTCGCAGAACAACTCGCTGGCGGCAAACTCGCGCGCGTCGGCGAGGTGGTCTTGGCTCTCGAAGACCAGCATCGAGAAGCCCTCGCGCTTCGCGAGCCAGTCGCGGTTCCAGGCGCCGAAGCTGAACACGCCCGGGCCGTGGCCGGTGATCGAGTCCGGCTCGGCGACGGTGAGGATCTCCAGGAAGCTGCCGTCGAGTTGCACCAGCCGGTTGGCGGTGCCCCAGGGGTGCACCGCGCGCGGGGTGAGCGTGAAGCCCAGCGCCTGGTAGCGCGCCGCGGCGGCGTCCAGGTCGCGCACCGCCAGCACCAGGTGGTCGATGCCGCGGCCGGAGCGTGGCTGCGTGTCGCTCATCGACGCGACCCGCTCAATCGGGCACGAACAGGTCGCCGCCCTCGGCGACGTCGAGGAACTCCAGCGCGTGGCCCGCGCCGCGCGCGACGCAGGTGAGCGGGTCGTCGGCGACGTGTACCGGGATGCTGGTCTCCTCGCTGATGAGGCGGTCCAGGCCGGCCAGCAGCGCGCCGCCGCCGGTCAGCACCAGGCCGTTCTCGGCGATGTCCGAGGCCAGTTCCGGCGGCGTGTGCTCCAGCGCGCGCATGACCACGCCGACGATCGCGGCGAGCGGCTCCTGCAGCGCCTCGAGGATCTCGTTGCTGTTGAGCGTGAAGCGCCGCGGCAGGCCCTCGGCGAGGTTGCCGCCGTGCACCTCGATGCTGCGCAACTCGGTGCCGGGATACGCCGAGCCGACACCGACCTTGATGCGCTCGGCGGTGCTCTCGCCGATCACGGTGCCGTAGTGACGGCGCACGTAGTTGATGATGACCTCGTCGAGCCGGTCGCCGCCGGCGCGCGCCGACTCCGAGTAGACGATGCCGTTCAGCGACAGCACGGCCACCTCGGCGGTGCCGCCGCCGATGTCCAGGACCATGGCGCCGATCGGCGACTCGATGGGCATGCCCGCCCCCATCGCGGCGGCCAGGGGTTCCTCGACCAGGTAGACGCTGCGTGCGCCGGCGCTGGCCGCGGACTCGCGGATGGCGCGCCGCTCGACCTGGGTCGAGCCGCTGGGCACGCCCACCAGCATGCGCGGGCTGGGGTGGATCAGCGACTTCTTGTGCACCGCCTTGATGAAGTGCTTGAGCATCGCCTGGGTGACGGTGAAATTGGCGATGACGCCGTCGCGCAACGGCCGGATGACGCTGATGGAGCCGGGCGCGCGGCCGATCATGCGCTTGGCGCTCTCGCCGACGGCGGCGATGCTGCGCGGGTCGTTGGGCGCGTGGTCGGTGCGCAGCGCGATCACCGACGGCTCGTTGAGCACGATGCCCTGGCCACGCACGTAGATCAGCGAGTTGGCGGTGCCTAGGTCGACCGCCAGGTCGTAGGAGAATCGTCCGCGCAGGCGTTCGAACACGCTGGTTCCAGGTCGCAGAGGGGTGGGCCGGGGCGCACATCCTACCGATTGCCGGGCCGTTGCAGGGGACCGGGTGTCGGCGGCGGCGCGCGCGGCGCGCGCGCGAACCGTCCGGGCCGCCCGGCTGTCGAGAGCGCCTGGCCGCCGGCCCAGCCATATCAGGCACTTGCGTCCCGACGCGCCGCGCGTA
>JBFJWO010000409.1:0-5025 GCA_041623575.1 Gammaproteobacteria bacterium | reverse complement strand
TCGATGCCGTCGGCCTCGAAGATGCGCTCGGCGCGCAGCATTTCCTGCACCTGGTAGCGCATCGTCAGGCGGTCTTCGAAGAACAGGCTCACGTGAGCGCCGAGGTCGACGCGGCGCAGCGCCTTGTGGGCCATCACTTCGGCGCGCATGGCCGCTCTCGCCTCGGCGTAGGCCTCCAGGCTCAACAGGTCGTCGCGGGTCAGTTTCTGCATCGGCGTCATATTCCGTAGGCTTTGCGGACCAGGCTGATCGGGTGAGTGGGCGCGCTGCCGTCACCCAGCGTGGTCGCGATCTGGTGACCGGCCATCGGGCAGTCGCTCGTGTAGCAGGCCGCGTCCGCCTGCTCGACCCGGCGGCCGACGGGGCGGCAGATTTTCGTCGACACCTCGTGGAACTCCTGCTTCACGGCGTAGGTGCCGTCGTGACCGGAACAGCGCTCGATCACCTCGAGTTCCGTGCCCGGTACCAGCTGCAGCAGGTCGCGTGTCTTGAGCCCGATGTTCTGCACGCGCAGATGGCACGCGGCGTGGTAGGCGACCTTGCCCAAGGGGTTGTCGAAGGCCGTGTTCAGTTCGCCCTCGCGGTGGCGCAGCATCAGGTATTCGAACGGGTCGTACATGTGCTCGCGCACCCGGGCGACGTCGGGATCGTCGGGAAACAGCAGCGGCAGCTCCTGCTTGAACATCAGCACGCAGGACGGGATCACCGCGACGAGGTCGCAGCCGTCGTCGATGGCGGCAACGAGCGCGGGAATGTTCGTCTCGCGGGCCGCGTCGAGTGCCTCGATGTCGCCGAGTTCGAGCTTCGGCATGCCGCAGCAGCGCTCCGTGGCGAGCAATTGCACCGCAATGTCGTTGTGGCGGAAGACGGCGACCAGGTCTTCGTTGAGCTGCGGTTCGTTGTAGTTGCCGTAGCAGGTGGTGAACAGCGCCACCTTGCCGCGGGTCGGGCCCGCCGGCTTGGACGCGGGCCCGGGTGCCGGCGCGAAACGCTTGCGAAACGGCTTGCTGGTGTACTCGGGGACGTGCGCCTGGGGGTGCACGCCGAGGGTGGCGGCCAGCAGCTTGCGGGTCGCCGGTGTGCGGTTCGCCGCGTTGACCGCCTGCACCACGATGGGAATCCCGGCGAACCTGCCGACCGTGTCCGTCGCCGACAGGACCCGGTCGCGAAGGCGCGGCTTGTGGTTGCGCGTATTCACCATCTTGGCGCGCAACATCAGGTGCGGGAAATCGACGTTCCACTCGTGCGGCGGCACGTAGGGGCACTTCGTCATGTAGCACAGGTCGCACAGGTAACAGTGCTCGACGACCTTGCCGTAGTCGCTCTTGGCTACCCCGTCGACCTCCATGGTCGCGGATTCGTCCACCAGGTCGAACAGCGTCGGGAACGCGTTGCAAAGACTGACGCAGCGCCGGCACCCGTGGCAGATATCGTAGACGCGCTCGAGTTCGGCCTCGAGCGCCGCCTGGTCGAAGAACTCGGGATCGCGCCAGTTGATCGGGTGGCGCGTCGGTGCCTCGAGGCTGCCTTCGCGGCGGCTCGTTCCGGCCATTGCAGGTCTCCGGGAGGATAAAGGCAGGAGGCCGGCGTGGCCGGCCCCCGTTTCAGCGTCTCGGTCGCGCTGTCGCGCTCAGTCGAGGGTATCCAGCGCCTTCTGGAAACGGTTGGCGTGCGAGCGCTCGGCCTTGGCCAGGGTCTCGAACCAGTCGGCGATCTCGTCGTGGCCTTCGTCGCGGGCGGTCTTGGCCATGCCCGGGTACATGTCGGTGTACTCGTGGGTCTCGCCGGCGATCGCGGCCTTCAGGTTGTTGGCCGTGGAACCGATCGGCAGGCCGGTGGCCGGGTCGCCGACTTCCTCGAGGTATTCCAGGTGCCCGTGGGCGTGACCGGTCTCGCCTTCGGCGGTCGAACGAAATACGGCCGAGACGTCATTGTAGCCCTCGACATCGGCCTTGGCGGCGAAGTAGAGATAACGGCGGTTGGCCTGCGACTCGCCTGCGAAGGCGTCCTTGAGATTCTGTTCGGTCTGACTGCCTTTCAACGACATTGTCGGTCCTCCGGGACTGCGGGAAGAAAAAAACCAGCGCCGGGTCGGCGCTGCTCGGTACGGTACCGATGTGGACTGGCTCTCGATACTTAGAATTAGTCTAAGACCTGGCCCTCCGGCTTGTCAAACCCGCCGGGCGCATCGCGCGCGAAAAGCACCAGGTGCTCGACTTCGAGGCGGATGCCGATCTCCTGGCCGACGTGGTGGTCGTGGTGGCTGGGCGCCAGGCACAGCACGCGGTTGCCGCTCGGCAACGCCAGGGTGTAGAGGAACTCGGCGCCGCGAAACGAGCGGGCGACGATGCGCGCCTTGGACTCGGCGTCGTCGTCGTGGATCACGTCGTCGGGCCGGATCAGCAGGTTGAACTGCTCGCCCTCAAGGCCGGCGTCGATGTCGCCCTGCAGCACGCCGACCTCGGTGAGGACGCGGTCCTCGGCCACGCGGGTCGCCGGCAGCAGCGTGCCCTGGCCGATGAAGTCGCCGACGAACAGGTCGCCCGGCGTGTGGTAGAGGTGATAGGCGGTGTCCCACTGGTGCAGCCGCCCACGGTTCATGACCCCGATCACGTCCGCCATGGCGAACGCCTCGAACTGGTCGTGGGTGACCAGCAACGCGGTGGCCGAATCCTCCCGCAGCAAATCTCGCACCTGGCCGGCGAGTTTCTCGCGCAACTCCGCGTCCTGGCTGCCGAAGGGCTCGTCCAGCAGGAGCAGGTCGGGGCGCGGCGCCATGGCCCGGGCGAGCGCGACGCGCTGTTGCTGGCCGCCGGAGAGCTGGTGCGGGTAGGCGTGGCGGTAGTCGGCCATGTCCACGAGTTCCAGCAACTGCTCCACCCGTTCGCCGGAACGCTCGGCGCCGCGCAAGCCGAAGCCGATGTTGCGCGCGACGTCCAGGTGCGGGAACAGCGCGTAGTCCTGGAACACCATGCCGATGCGCCTCGCCTCGGGCGGTAAGGCATGCCCGGCGCGGCTCACTTCGCGATCGCGGATCCACACCGTGCCGGCGCTCGGCACCTCGAAACCGGCAATGGTGCGCAGGACCGTGGTCTTGCCGCAGCCGCTGGGACCGAGCAGGCAGCCGATCGAGCCGCGTTCGAGCTGCAGCGATACGCCGTCTACGGCGCGCAGCGTGTCGAAGTCAACGGTCAGGTTCTGGAGTGTGAGTTGCATCGCCCGGTCTTGATCTGCCCGCCATGCGGCTCAGTAAGACTACCGGGACTATGCCTACGACGACAATCGCGAGCGCCGCGCTGGCCGAATCGGCCAGACGCTCGTCGCTGGCCAGCTCGAACGCCCGCACCGCCAGGGTGTTGAAGTTGAACGGGCGCAGGATGTAGGTGGCCGGCAGCTCTTTCAGCACGTCGACGAAGACCAGCAGCGCTGCGCTCAGCAGTGTGCCGCGCAGCATCGGCAGGTGCACTTCGCGCAGCACCGACGAGGGGCGCAGCCCGAGCGATCGGGCGGCGTCGTCCATGGTCGGCTTGACCTTGCCGAGGCCCGCTTCCACCGCCTGCAGCGAGACGGCGAGGAATCGCACGCAGTAGGCGAACAGCAGCAGGAACAGCGTGCCGCTGAAGACCAGCCCCGTGCTCAGGTCGAACCGGCGGCGCATCCATTCGTCGACGCTGTTGTCCAGCCAGCCGAAGGGGATCAGCACGCCGACCGCGATCACCGTGCCCGGAATTGCGTAACCCATCCCCGCGAAACGGGCGAGTGCGGCGAGCGCTCGACCGCCCTGCACGCGTTGCCCGTAGGCAAGCGCCATGGCGAGCGCGAGGGCCAGCAGCGAGGCGAGCCCGGCCAGCTCGAAGCTGTGCCAGGCGAGCAGCAGGAAGTCGCCGTCGAGGGTCTCGCGCCAGGTCTGCTGTGCCCACCAGGCCAGCTGCAGGGCGGGCACGGCGAACCCGAAGGTCACCGGCACGAGGCAGGCCACGGTGGCGAGCGCGGCCCGCCAGCCGCGCAGGCGGTTGACCGGCAACCGGCGATAGCGCGAGGTGGTGTGATGGAAGCGCGCGCGGTGCCGCGACCAGCGCTCGAGCAGCAGCAGCGCGAAGACGAACCCCAGCAGCACCGCCGAAAGCTGCGCCGCGGCGCTCGCGTCGCCGAGCCCGAACCAGGTGCGGAAGATCCCCGTAGTGAAGGTCGGGATGCCGAAGTACTCGACCGTGCCGTAGTCGGCCAGCGTCTCCATCAGGGCCAGCGACAGGCCGGCGATGATGGCCGGGCGGGCCAGCGGAATGCCCACGACGGCGAAGCTGCGCCAGGGCCCGCAGCCGAGCGTGCGGCTGACTTCGAGCACGCACACGGATTGTTCGACGAAGGCTGCGCGGCTCAGCAGGTAGACGTAGGGGTAGAGCACCAGCGACAGCATCACGATGGCGCCCGGCAACGAGCGGATCTGCGGAAACCAGTAGTCGCCGAAACCCCAGCCGAACCAGGCGCGCAGGGCGCTCTGCACGGGCCCGGCGAAGTCGAGCATGCCGGTGTAGGTGTAGGCGATGATGTAGGCGGGCATGGCCAGCGGCAGCAGCAGCGCCCACTCGAATGCCCGGCGCCCGGGGAACTCGCACATGCTGACGAGCCAGGCGGCGCACACGCCCATCGCCAGCGTGCCCGCCGCCACGCCCAGCATCAGCAGCAGCGAGTTGGTGACGTAGTCGGCCAGCACCGTCTCGTAGAGGTGGCGCCAGACCTCGGTGGCCGGTTGCAGCACGAAACTCGTCACCGTGACGATCGGCAATGCCACCACCGAGGCGATCAGCACGGCGCTCACCAGCCACGGGCCGGGCAGGCGCAGGCGAGGCGCGCGCTCCTCCACGAGGCGTGCGAACACCGGGCCGGCTCAATCCGGTTCGTGCAGTGTCACGCCGTGCCGACGCCGGCGGCAACGCCGCCGGCGTGGCGAGCGGTGGGTCACCGCCAGCCCACCCGGTCGAAGATCATCACGGCACGGGCGTTGTTGCGGCCCAGCTCCTCCAT
>JBFJWO010000408.1:0-5029 GCA_041623575.1 Gammaproteobacteria bacterium | reverse complement strand
TGCTCGAGGATCTCCTGCAGGGCCGCGCGCCCGGCCGTGACCGTGGCGGCGGCGCGCTCGCTGACCGGCAGCGCTTCCTTGACCTCCCTGGGGGTCGGCAGGGTGTCGTGCGTGATGACGTTGACGTTTTCGAGTGCTTGGCTGATGACGGCTCTCCGGTGGTGTCGCAGCGCGCGCCCGGGCGGCTCACCCGGGCGCGGTGCGCGCCCGCGTGAGCAGCAGCATGCCGGAGACGATCAGCGCCAGCGCGAGCAACGCGCGCAGCGGCGGTTGCTCCGCCAGGATCGTCCAGCCCCAGAGCACGCCGAGCAGCGGGATGACGTTGTTGACCTGCGAAAAATAAGTGGCACCGAGGTGCTTGATCAAGTGGAAATACAACAGCGCCGCCAGGGCGGTGTGCACGATGCCGAGTGTCGCGCCGGCCGCCAGCGCGCCCGCGCCGGGGGCGAGTTGCCACGGCTGCTCGAGCACCAGCGCCAGGGGCACCATCAGGACGCTGGCCGCGGTGAGCGCCCCCGCCGCCATCACCGGGCCGGGGGCGGTCACCGAGCGGCGCACCAGCACGGTGGTCAGCGCGTAGCAGAGCGCCCCGCCCAGCACCGCCAGTTCGGCCCTGAAATGCGCGCCCAGGCCCGCGAGCGCGTCCTGCCCGACCAGCGCCAGCAGCCCGGCGAAGCCGAGCGCCACGCCGGCGAGGCGGGTGCCGTTCAGCACCTCGCCTGCTGCGAAATGGGCGAGCACGGCGGTGGCGATGGGCATGATACCCATCAGGATCGCCGCCAGCGCGCTGTCGATGGTCAGCTCACCCCAGTGGATGAGCACGAACGGGAAGGCGTTGCCGAGCAGGCCGATGACCACGAACGTCGCGTAGAGGCGCGGGTCGCGCGGCAGCCGGTGCCCTGCACGGGCCGCGAAGACGACCAGCACGGCGGCCGCGATCAGCACTCGCCCCGCCGCCAGGGTGACCGGCGGCACGCTGGCGACGGCGATCTTGATCAGCAGGAACGAGGAACTCCAGATGCCGGCGAGCAGCAGCAGCAACAGCACGTGCCGCGTTTCGGGGCGCCCGGGCGGGGCCGAGCCGGCCGCGCTCAAGGCGGATTCCCCGCGACCCGGGGCCGGGGATCGGAGGCGCGCAGGGTGGGGTCGTTGCCGGCGGGAAGACTCACGGTGGCGCGATGTTACTGCATGGGGTGGGCGACGGCACGGCTCGAACTTGGCAACGTGCGACGCTCGCGCGATACTCGCCCGATGCGCAACCCCTGGCTAATCCGCACCGCCGCCCTGGTTCTCGCCCTGGCCACCGGCGCCGCGGGCGCTGACCAGACCGACGGGCGCCTGGACGGGTTGTTCGAGAGCCTGCACAAGACCGAGGACAGCGACGAGGGCCAGCGCATCACGCGCCAGATCTGGGAGATCTGGTACGAAGTGGCCGACGAGCAGTCGCGGGAGTTGCTGCTGCGCGGCGAGACGCTGATGCAGCGCGGCCGCCACGACGAGGCGCTGGCGGCGTTCGACCGCATCGTCGAGCGCGACCCGCAGTTCGCCGAGGGCTGGAACCGGCGCGCCACGGTCCTCTACCTGCTCGGTGAGATGCAGGCCTCGGTGGCGGACATCAAGCGCACCCTGGCGCTGGAGCCGCGGCACTTCGGCGCCCTGTCCGGGCTCGGCCTGATCTACCTGCACGGCGAGCAGTGGGGCGATGCGCTCAAGGCCTTCCGCAAGGCGCTCGAGATCAACCCGCACCTGCCCGGCGCGCGCAGCAACATCGAGTTCATCGAACGCCAATCCCGCGAGGAGACCATCTGACATGCCTGCAACTGCCCAGAAGCTCGCCCCGGGCGCCGAGGCCGCCATCGCGGAACTGCGCTCGCTGCTCGGCGAGCGCCTTTCGACCTCGCGGGCGGTGTGCGAGCGCCACGGCCACGACGAGTCCTACCACGCGACCTACCCGCCGCAGGCGGTGGTGTTCCCCGAGTCGACCGAGGAGGTCGCGGCGATCGTCAAGGTGTGCGCCGCGCATCGGGTGCCCATGATCCCGTTCGGCACCGGCACCTCGCTGGAGGGCCACGTGGCGGCGCTGGCGGGCGGCGTGTGCATCGACCTGATGCGCATGAACCAGGTGCTCGAGGTGCACGCCGAAGACCTCGACGTCGTGGTGCAACCCGGGGTGACCCGCAAGCAGCTCAACGAATACCTGCGCGACACGGGGCTGTTCTTCCCCATCGACCCCGGCGCGGACGCCTCGCTGGGCGGCATGGCCGCGACCCGCGCCTCGGGCACCAACGCCGTGCGTTACGGCACCATGCGAGAGGCCGTGCTGGCGCTGACGGTGGTGCTGGCGGACGGGCGGGTGATCCGCACCGGGCGCCGGGCCCGCAAGTCCTCGGCGGGTTACGACCTGACGCGCCTGTTCGTCGGCTCCGAGGGCACCCTGGGCGTGATCACGGAGATCACCCTGCGCCTGCACGGGATCCCCGAGGCGATGTCCTCCGCGGTGTGCGCGTTCGAGACCCTGGAGGGTGCGGTCAACACGGTGATCCTGACCATCCAGTGCGGCGTGCCGGTGGCGCGGATCGAGTTGCTGGACGAGGTTCAACTGGACGCCGTGAACCGTTACTCCGGCCTCGACCTGCCGGTGGCACCGACCCTGCTGCTGGAGTTCCATGGCAGCGAGGCCTCGGTGGCCGAGCAGGCCGAGACCGTCGGCGCGCTGGCCGCCGAGGAGGGCGGGCGTGACTTCCAGTGGACGAGCAACGCCGAGGAGCGCACCCGGCTGTGGCAGGCACGCCACGACGCCGCCTACGCCGCCAAGGGCCTGCGACCCAACGGGCAGCTGTGGGCGACCGATGTGTGCGTGCCGATCTCGCGCCTCGCCGAATGCATTCTCGAGACCCGTCGCGACATCGACGAGAGCGGCCTCATCGCGCCGATCGTCGGCCACGTCGGGGACGGCAATTTCCACGTCGCCTTCGTCCTCGACGGCGACAGCGACGAGGAGCGGGCGCGCGCCGAGGCACTCAACCGCCGCATGGTCGAACGGGCGCTGGCGCTGGACGGGACCTGCACCGGCGAGCACGGCATCGGCTACGGCAAGCTCGATTTCCTGCGCGCCGAGCACGGCGAAGCGGTGGCCGTCATGGGCACGCTCAAGCAGGCGCTTGACCCGCTGAACCTGATGAATCCCGGCAAGGTCGTGCCGCAGTAGGCGGCGGCCTGCCGGCGGCACGGCCCGCGAACGGGCGCCGCTGCCTCGACAGCCGGCGAACGCGCGGGGCGGGAGGAGCCGTGTCGTTACTCGCCGGCGGGCCCGCTCCGCGATCGCCCCTCGCGCAAGGCGGGGAACGGCCTGCGGGCGCGCCCGGGCAACCTTGACCGTGCCGGGTGGTCGAAGCTAGGATTGCGCCGCCTCGCGACGGCACCACCCGTTGCGCGGGCCAAGGCACTGGCCGCGTCCGGCCTCACAAGGGAAATCGGCGCGGCCTTTGCATCCCCGGACAGTGATCCTGACCTGGAGACCGGACATGATCGACAGCGACCGCCTGTATCCCGTCATTTTCCCGCGCCCCGACGACCGCCGCCGGCACCTGACGCTCGGCTGACACCGCGCGCCCTCGTTGCGCGGGCCGGCGCTGCGCCGCCTGGCCCCGACCCAGAGCTATACGGGAGCATTCGATGGCTGCACTGGCACAGGTGTCGCTGGAGGACAAGTACGCGGCCGAGCAGGGCCGGATATTCCTGAACGGCGTCCAGGCGCTGGTACGCCTGCCGATGATGCAACGCCGGCGCGACGTCGCCGCCGGCCTCGACACGGCGGGGTTCGTGTCCGGCTACCGGGGCTCGCCGCTGGGGGGCCTGGACAAGGCCCTGTGGAGCGCCGGCCCGTTCCTCGAACGCCACCACGTGCGCTTCCAGCCCGGCATCAACGAAGACCTCGCGGCCACCGCCGTGTGGGGCACCCAGCAGGTGAACCTGTTCCCCGGGGCGCGCTACGACGGCGTGTTCGCCATGTGGTACGGCAAGGGGCCGGGCGTGGACCGCAGCGGCGACGTCCTCAAGCACGGCAACGCCGCGGGCACTTCGCCCCACGGCGGTGTGCTGATCGTCGCCGGCGACGACCACGCCTGCAAGTCCTCGACGCTGCCCCACCAGAGCGAATACGCGTTCATGGACGCCGAACTCCCGGTGCTGAACCCGGCCGGCGTGCAGGAGGTGCTCGACCTCGGGTTGTACGGCTGGGCCATGTCGCGCTTCAGCGGCTGCTGGGTCGGGTTCAAGACCATCGCCGAGACGGTCGACTCCTCGGCGACGGTGTCCTGCGACCCGGACCGGGTGCAGATCGTCCTGCCGGAGGACTTAGAGGCGCCCGCCGGCGGGCTGCACATCCGCTGGCCCGACAAGCCGCTGGATCAGGAAACGCGCCTGAAGCGTCACAAGCTGTATGCAGCGCTGGCATTCGCGCGCGCCAACCGCCTGAACCGGGTGGTCATCGACAGCCCGCAACCGCGGCTAGGCATCGTCGCCAGCGGCAAGTCCTACCTCGACGTGATGCAGGCACTCGACGACCTCGGGATCGACGACCGGCTGGCCGCGGACATCGGCCTGCGGGTCTACAAGGTCGCGATGAGCTGGCCGCTCGAGCGTGAAGGCGCGCGCCAGTTCGCGCGCGGTCTCGAGGAGGTGCTGGTGGTCGAGGAGAAACGCGCGCTGATCGAGAACCAGCTGAAGGAGCAGCTCTACAACTGGCGCGAGGACGTGCGCCCCCGGGTGATCGGCAAGTTCGACGAGCGTGGCGAGTGGATCCTGCCCTCGACCGGCGAGCTGACGCCGGCGCGCATCGCGCGGGTCATCGCCGCGCGCATCGAGCGTTTCTACTCGAGCGAGCGCGTCGCCGAGCGCCTGGCCTTCCTGGAGCGCAAGGAACGGGCGCTGTCGCGTCCGCGCGCGGTGCTCGAGCGCGTTCCGCACTACTGCTCGGGCTGCCCGCACAACACCTCCACCGTGGTGCCCGAGGAGAGCGTGGCGCTCG
>JBFJWO010000407.1:0-5038 GCA_041623575.1 Gammaproteobacteria bacterium | reverse complement strand
CGACCCTTCCGGCACGACCCAGGCCTATGCCCGCGCGGCGCGCACTGCCGGGGCGGAGATCTACCTGCGCACGCCGGTGGAGGCGCTGGCGCCGCGTGCGGACGGCGGCTGGGACGTCGTGACCGCGCAAGGAACGGTGCACGCCGAGCACGTGGTTAACGCGGCCGGGTTGTGGGCGCGCGAAGTCGGCGAGCTCGCCGGGGTCTACCTGCCTTTACACCCGATGGAGCACCAGTACCTGGTCACCGGCGACATCGCCGAGGTCTATGGCCGCGAGCAGGAACTGCCGCACGTGATGGACCCGGCCGGCGAGAGCTACCTGCGCCAGGAAGGTCGCGGTCTGGTGATTGGCTTCTACGAGCAGGATTGTGCCCCGTGGGGTGTGGACGGGACGCCGGCGGATTTCGGTCACGAATTGCTGCCCGACAACCTGGAGCGCCTCGGCGAGGCGCTGGAGACCGCTTACCGCCGCTACCCCGTGCTGGAGACCGCCAGCGTCAAGCGCGTGATCAACGGCCCGTTCACCTTTGCCCCGGACGGCAACCCGCTGGTCGGGCCGGTGCCCGGGCTGCGCAACTACTGGGCGGCCTGCGCGGTGATGGCCGGGTTCAGCCAGGGCGGCGGCGTCGGTCTGACCCTCGCCGAGTGGCTCGTGCACGGCGAGCCGTCGCGTGACGTGTTCGCGATGGACGTTGCCCGTTTCGGCGACTATTGCACGCGCGCCTACACGCGCGCCAAGGTCCGGGAGAACTACCAGCGCCGTTTCGCCATCGGCTACCCGAACGAGGAGCTGCCGGCCGCGCGTCCGCTGCACACGACGCCCGCCTACGCGGTGTGGGACACGCGCCGCGCAGTGTTCGGCCAGGGTTACGGCATGGAGGTGGTCAACTACTTCGCGCCGCCCGGCGAGGAGCGCTTCGAACAGCCCTCGTTCCGGCGCTCCAACGCGTTCTCCGCGGTTGCCGCGGAGTGCCACGCGGTGCGCACCGCGGTCGGCGTCAACGAGATCCACAACTTCGGCAAGTACGAGGTCACCGGCCCCGGGGCGCAGCGCTGGCTCGAACACGTCATGGCGGGACGCATCCCGCCGCGCGGGCGCGTCAGCCTCACGCCCATGCTCAGCCCGCGCGGGCGCCTGATCGGCGATTTCACCGTGGCGCGCCTCGGCGCGGAACGGTTCCAGCTGATCGCCTCGTTCGCCGCCCAGGCCTGTCACCTGCGCTGGTTCGCGGCCAACGCCCGCGCGGGCGTCGACGTGCGCAATGTCTCCCTGCGGCGGCTCGGCTTCCAGATTGCCGGCCCACGCGCCCGCGAACTGTTGCAACGCCTGACGCGCGACGACGTGTCCGATGCCGCGCTGCCGTTTCTCGCCGTGCGCCAGATGGAGGTCGGCTGCGCGCCGGCCATCGTCCAGCGCCTCAGCTACACGGGCGACCTGGGCTACGAGATCTACGTGGCGGGCGAGCACCAGCTGGCGCTGCTGGCCGCGATCGAGCGCGCCGGGCACGACCTCGGGCTGCGCCCCTTCGGGATGCGCGCCATGATGAGCCTGCGCCTGGAGAAGTCCTTCGGCGCGTGGCTGCGCGAGTACAAGCCCGACTACACGGCCGCCGAAACGGGGCTGGAGCGCTTCGTGGACTTCGCCCGCGCGGGCTTCATCGGGCACGAGGCGGCGCTCGGCGAGCGCGCCGACCCACCGGCACGCGCGCTCGGGACCTTCGTCGTCGATGCCGGCGACGCCGATTGCTGGGGCGATGAGCCCGTCTGGCACGGCGGCGACGTGGTGGGTTTCGTTACTTCCGGCGGGTACGCCCACCACGTCGGGAAGTCGGTGGCGCTCGCCCTGGTGCCGCGTGCGCTGCTGCGCCAGGGCGCAGACGTGGAGATCGAGATCCTCGGCGAGCGGCGCCCGGCGCGCGTGGCGAGCCAGCCGCTGTTCGACCCGCGGGGCGAGCGCCTGCGCGGATAGCTTCGCCGCCCGGCAGCCTGCCGCGAACGGTCAGGGTGGTGCGGACGTCAGCCGCCACGGCGAGGCGTTCGGGTGTCGCCTGGCTCCCGCGACGGCTAGGGCGCGTTCAGCTCATGGGTGATGCGCCACGCATCCCCGTCGTTGCGCAGCACCAGCAGGCGATAGGAAGGCGGCTCGCCGCCTGCGCCGGCCACCACGAAGCCCGCAACCGCCCGCGCCGGGTGCAGCACGCGAATCTCGACCTGTGCGAGGGACGGCCGGCCGGCCGCGGCCAGCGCCGTTGCCAGCGACTTGCGCCAGTCGTCGTGCGTGAGCCCCGGGTGAGGGACGAATCCCTCGACGTAGGTGGACAGGTAGGCCGCCGTGTCGCCGTTGCGACGCGCTTCCTCCCAGCGCGCCAGCGCGGCCCGGATCGCCTCGCGCGTGGCCGGGGTACCGGCCGGGACCGGAACAGGCGGCGCGGCGGCGGGCTTCACGGTGTCCAGCGCCGGTGCCGGCGGTCGCGGTCCGTCGTCGCGTAGCGCCTCGCGGTAGGCCAACGCCGCCCGCCAGGTATAGAGCCGCTCCAGGTTTGCGTGCACGGTGCCGAGTTCCCGGTGAGCGCCCAGCGCCCGGCGCAACAGGCTCTCCGCCGCCTGCCAGTCGCCGCTTGCGGCGTGTGCCACCGCCAGGTTGTTGAGCACGTCCGGGCCCGCGCCGGGACGTTCGGCCAGCGGAGCAGCAGTTCGATCGCCCGGCGGTGCCGCCCGGACTCGATCAGGGCGAGCGCCTGCCCGGGGTCGGCAGCGGCGAGGTTGTCGCCCGCTACCAACAGGGCGATCGACAACGCCACCAGGCGGGGATATCGGCACATCGGCCTATGGTAGCGCCGCCGGCGTTCGATTTGTGTCCGAGGCCGCCGCGCTCCCCGGCGTTGACTGGCCGCGCCGGGCGCCGTATATTTCCCCTCAGCGCCGATTTGAGGTTTCAGCTTGCGGGCGCTCAATAAATACTGCTAAAGCGAGCGCTGAAAGCCCGCTTTAGCCCCTAGCGGGTTTTTTTGTGCCCGCTGTGTAACAGGGGTACGGATCATGTCGGACAGTTTTCGCAACTACCAGCTTGCCACCCAGGCCGTGCGCGGCGGTCACGAGCGCACCCCCGAAGGAGAGCACAGCGAGGCCATCTTCACCACCTCGAGCTTCGTGTTCGGCTCCGCGGCCGAGGCGGCCGAGCGCTTCGCCGGCGACGTGCCGGGCAACGTCTACTCGCGCTTCACCAACCCCACCGTGCGCACCTTCCAGGATCGCCTGGCGTTGATGGAAAACGGCGAGGCCTGCATCGCCACCTCGTCCGGGATGGCGGCCATTCTCTCGTTGTGCCTGGCCCTGCTGCGCCAGGGCGAGCACATCGTGTGCTCGCAGAGCGTCTTCGGCTCCACCACCATGCTGCTCAAGAACTACCTCGCCCGGTTCGGTATCGAGACGACGTTCGTTCCGCTCGTGGACCTGGCGGCCTGGGAGAGCGCCATCACCCCCGCGACCCGCCTGCTGTTCATCGAGACGCCGACCAACCCGCTGATGGACGTCGGCGACATCGCGGCCCTCGCCGCGTTGGCGCATCGCCATGGCGCCCTGCTCGCGGTCGACAACGCGTTCTGCACGCCGGCGCTGCAAAGGCCGCTGGATCTCGGCGCCGACCTGGTCGTGCACTCGGCCACCAAGTATCTCGACGGGCAGGGGCGCTGCGTGGGCGGTGCCGTGGTCGGCGACGGGGACCTGGTCGGCAAGGAAGTGTTCGGCTTTCTGCGCACTGCCGGGCCCGCCATGAGCCCGTTCAACGCGTGGGTGTTCACCCGCGGGCTCGAGACGCTCGCGTTGCGCATGCGCGCTCACAGCGAGCAGGCGCATGCCCTGGCCGACTGGCTGTGCGAGCAGCCGGCGGTGACGGGGGTCTGGTACCCCGGCCTCGCCGGGCACCCGGGGCACGGGCTGGCGTCGCGCCAGCAGAGCGGCTACGGCGGCGTGGTGACGTTCGAGGTCGAGGGCGGGCAGGCCGGCGCGTGGCGGGTCATCGATTCGAGCCGCATGATCTCGATCACCGCCAACCTCGGCGACGTCAAGACCACCATCACGCACCCGGGGACCACTACGCACGCCAAGCTCACCGATGCGGAGCGCGCGCAGGCCGGGATCACGCCCGGGCTGCTGCGGGTCGCGGTGGGCCTCGAGGCGCTCGACGACATCAAGGCCGACCTGCAGCGCGGCCTGGTCGGCGGATGTGTGCCGCTGAGCGGCGTCAGTTCGAGTCGCTGAGCTCGATTTTCGCCACCTCGCGCAGCTCTTCCACGAAGGCGCGCAGGCGCTTGTTGGTGACGATGGTGCGCAACTGCTGGCGCACGTCCTCGAACGCGGGCTTCGGCACGTCGCGCACGCCGACGAGCTCGATCACGTGCCAGCCGAAACGCGTCTGCACCGGTTCGTCGGTGACGCTGCCGACGTCCAGGCCGAGCAGCGCCTGGGTGAACGCCGGTACCATCTGGTTGGCGCGAAACCAGCCGAGATCGCCTCCCTGGCTCGCGCTGGGGCCGGTCGAACGCTCGCTGGCGAGCGTTGCGAAATCGGCACCGCCCTGCAGTTCCGCGATGACCTCGCGGGCGCTCTGCTCGTCGTCCAGCAGGATGTGGCGGGCGTTGTATTCCTTGCCGATCAGGCTCGCCGTCTGTACCTCGTACTCGCTGGTCAACTGCTCTTCGCTGACCGGCGATTCCTCGACGTAACGCCGCACCATGGCGTTGGCCAGCACGGCGACCTCCTGGCGCGCGATCTCCTCCACGGTGGCGGGCTCGCGGTCGATGCCGCGCCGAATCGCTTCCTGGCGCAACAACTGAAGGTTGACCAGTTCGGCGAGAGCGTCCTCGTTGCTGACCGGCGCGTCGGCCGAGCCCCGCTGCTCGGCGTGGCGCGCCACCTGGGTCAGCGAGATCGGCTCGCCGTTCACCAGCGCGGCGCGCTCGGCGGGCGCGACAGTGCGTTTGGCCGGCGTGTCCGCGGTCTTCTGGCACGCCACCAGCGCCGAGGCGCCGAGGACGAT
>JBFJWO010000406.1:0-5039 GCA_041623575.1 Gammaproteobacteria bacterium | reverse complement strand
GTCGCGGTGCCGGCGCGGTAGTGACTCACGGGGTGCGGCGCCGCGTTACCCGCCGCCGTCCAGGTGTCGACGTAGCCGTTGGCGACGATCCGCGCGTACTCGGCGGACTCGGGGCGGGCGTTGAAGTCGCCCAGCCAGACGCGGGCAGCCGGCATTGCCGGCGCCGGCTGCCCGGCGCTCCAGTCGTCGCCGCGGATGTGGCCGGGACCGGACCAGGCGCCGCCCTCGCGCGCTAGACGTTCGTGCTCGTCGAACAGGGCGTCGAGTTGCAGCATGCGTTCGGCCGCCTCCAGGTACCCGAGGTGGCAGTTGCAGACTTCCAGTACCCCGAGCGGCGACTCGAACATTGCGCGCAGCGCGCCCTGGAGCATGTTGTAACGGTCGGTGTAGTGCACTTTGGGCAGTACCGTCAGCCGCGACGTGACGATCGGCGCGCGCGAGAGCAGCATCAGGCCGTGCTGGCGGCGACGGCTGGCGGCACCGGTACCGCCACCGTGCATGTCGAACGCCGGCCCGTAGACCCAGTGATAGTCCCCGAGCAAGGTCGCCAGGCGTTGCGGCTGATCGACCCCATCGTGCCCTTCACGCGGCCAGTTTCTCTCAACCTCCTGCAGCGCGATCAGGTCGGCCCCGCGCACCGCCTCGGCGATGCGATCGAGATCGCAGCGCCCGTCCATGCCGCGCGAGAACTGGATGTTGTAGGTGACCAGGCGCACCGTGCGCTAACTGCCCGCGCCGGGCACGCTGGCGATGACGGGTTCGGCGCTGCGCAGGCGCAACCGGTTGCTCCTCATGCGTCCCAGTCCGGCGCCCAGCCGGCGATGTCCACGATACGCAGGCCGCGGCGCCGGGCGCTGGCGATCTCGGCCAGGTCCCGCTCGCTCAACGTCAGCGCCAGTGAGCGCCGGTTGGCCTCCATGTTGGCGCGCCGGCGCGACATGCACACAGCGGCCACGCCCTGCTGGGTAATCCAGCGCAGACACACCTGCGCCGGCATAGCCCCGAGCCGCTCGGCGACGGCGACGATCACCGGATCCTCCAGCACCGCGCCGCGTGCGAGCGGGCAGTAGGCCGTCAGCTGCACGCTGAGCGAGGCCGCGCAGTCGGCGATCCGGGTCTGGTCGAGCAGCGGGTGGAACTCGACCTGGTTGGTCGCAATGGCCCCGCGAGCGAGCGCTTGCGCACGGCGGAGCAACGGGACATTGCAGTTCGCCACGCCGATCGCGCGAGCGGCACCGCTGTGCGCCACTTCGAGCAGTTGCCCGATGGCGCTGTCGAAGTCCGGCGCCGCCAGCGGCGGCCAGTGCAGCAGCAGCAGGTCGACGTAGTCCGTGCGCAGCGCGTCGAGCGATCGCGAGACCGAGCCCGCGACCCGGCCGGAGGCGGCATTGTGCCGATCGACCTTGGTGGCGATGAACAGCGACTCGCGTGCCAGGCCCGACGCCTCGCAGGCCGCGCCCACCTCCGCTTCGTTAGCGTACATCTGCGCGGTGTCGATGTGCCTGAAGCCCGTCTCCAGCGCCGTCGCCACTGCACCTCGCGCCTCGGCGCCGGTGAGTGGCCAGGTGCCGAAACCGAGCAGCGGCACGGCTGTCTCGCCAGGTTTCACAGGTCTGTGCATGGTGCTTCGCTGCCTCGTCGCCGGGCTCGCGCGCCGGGGTTGATCGCCACGTCGGCCTCGTACTAAGGTCGCGCGTCCCGGCGCGTGGTGCGCGCCGCCGTCGCAGCCGAGGGTCCTTGCCCATGTCCGCCATCCACGTCGAGCAGCGCGGCCCCGCGGCGGTGCTGCGCCTGGCCAACGAATCCAAACTCAATGCCCTGACCCGCGACATGATCGACGCGTTGGCGAGCGCCTGCACCGAGCTGGCGCGAAACGCGAACGTGCGCGCCGTGATCGTCACCGGCAGCGGCGCGCGGGCCTTCTGCGCCGGTGCCGACATCGCCGAGTGGGGCGACATGCCGCCGTTCGAGTTCGCCCGCGACTGGGTCGGGTACGGCCACCGGGTGCTGGAACGCCTGGTCAACCTGCCGCAGCCGGTGATCGCGGCGGTCAACGGCGTGTGCCTCGGCGGCGGGCTCGAACTCGCCGGCGCCTGCGATCTGCGGGTGGCCGACCGGGCGGCGAGCTTCGCGTTGCCGGAAGCCGCGATCGGCGTCACGCCGGGCTGGTCGGGCCTGCAGCGCCTCGCCGGCCGCCTGCCCCAGGCGCTGCTGCGCGAGATGGCGCTGACCGGCGCCCGCCTGCCCGCCGAACGCCTGTACGCCGTGGGGTTCCTCAACGCGCTGACCGACGGCGACCCGCTGGAGGCGGCGCTGGAAATGGCCGGGCGCGTCGCGACCCTGGGCCCGCGCGCGCTCGAGGTGAACAAGGCCGTGCTGAACGCCGCGCAGGAAGAATCGCGCGCGATGCTGATCGACCAGCTGGGCAGCGCCCTGATCGCCGGCACCGAGGACCTGCGCGAGGGCGTCGCGGCGTTTCGCGACAAGCGCCGGCCCGAGTTCAAGGGGCGCTGAGGGCGCTTCGCTACCGCTGCTGCAGGTGCTCGACGACCGCGAGCGTCTCCGCGGGTCGTCGTCGCCGGTCGAGCGCCGACCAGACCTCCACCTGCGCAGCTCCCGCGTGGCCACCCGTCTCGACCGGGCCGCGCGTGCACGAGCGTCCGCCCGGTACCGTTCCTCCACCGGTGGCCACGCACCCGCTCAATCCCCGATGCCGTAAAGGGCGAGCAGGCGGCGCATGCGCGCCACCGCCAGTTCGGGGTCGCGGAGCAGCCCGGCCGCGTCGGCCAGCCGGAAGACGTCGGCGAAGTACGGCGCCGGGCGCATGGACTGCGCACCGCCCAGCATCACGAAATGGTCCTGAAAACCGTTCAGCCAGGCGAGGAACACCACGCCGGTCTTGTAGTACTGCGTGGGCGCCCGGAAGATGAGGCGCGACAAGGGCACCGTCGGGGCAAACAGCCGCTCGTAGGCGGCCTCGTCACCGTCGGCGAGTGCGGCGAGCGCGGCGGCCGCGGCCGGCGCGATGGGATCGAAGATCCCGAGCAGGGCGTGCGAATACCCGTGCTCGTCGCCCCTGATGAGCGCCGGGTAGTTGAAGTCGTCGCCGGTGTACATGCGCACGCCCGCCGGCAGCCGCCGGCGCATGGCGATCTCGTGCGTGGCGTCCAGCAGCGAGATCTTGATGCCGTCGATGCGCGCCGCGTCGGCCTCGATGATCCCGAGCGCGGTGTCCATCGCCGGGCCGACCTCGCGCGAGCCCCAGTAACCGGCAAGCGCCGGGTCGAACATCTCCCCCAGCCAGTGCAGGATCGCCGGGCGTTCGGTGTGCGCCAGCACCGTCGAGTAGACGCGCGCGTAGTCGTCGGGACCGCTCGCGACGCGGGCGAGCGCGCGGCTTGCCATCACGATGACGCGCCCGCCGAGCGACTGCACCGCCTCGAGCTGCTCGAGGTAGGCCCGGATCACGTCGTCCACCGAGCGCGCGGCTTCGCTCGCGAGGTGGTCGGTGCCGACCCCGGAGAAGATCCGCTCGCGCTCTCGCGGGTCGGCGGCCCGCAGGGAATGCTCGATCAAGGCCCGCGCCCCCGGCCAGTCGAGCCCCATGCCGCGCTGCGCCGTGTCCATCGCTTCGGCGACGCCGAGGCCCAGATCGAGCAACCGGCGGCGGAAGGCGAGCGTCGCCGCCCAGTCGATCGCACCGCCGCTGGACGGATCGACGTCGGCCAGCGGGTCCACGACGACGTGAGCCGCGGCCAGGGCGATCCGCGAGAAGGGCCGGCGCTCGCGGGGCTCGGCGATCGGCGTCCCGCGCAACGCGTAGGCACCGATCCGGCCCTGGGTGTCCGGCAACTCGAGCTTCAGCGACATCGAACGACCTTGCGGATGTCCGCGCAGTTCCCGCCCGGGGCACGTGCTCCCGGCACAGTGGCGGTACGGACCGGCATTGTACGACGCGCGCCGTCGGGTTCGCGGGCCCAGAGCCGGTGGCCGGCGCGACCGGAGGAGGTCACGTTCGGGCACCGTGCTTGATCAACTCACGGGCGATGACCGTGCGCTGGATCTGGTTGGTACCCTCGTAGATCTGGCAGATCTTGGCGTCGCGATACAGCCGCTCGACCTCGCAGCCGCGCACGTAGCCCGAGCCACCGAACACCTGCACCGCGTTGGCCGACTGGCGCACCGCGACGTCGGCGGCGCGGCACTTGGCCATCGAGCAGGCCGCGTTGGCCGGCTCGCCACGGTCGAGCATCACCGCGGCGCGGTGGACGAGCGCGCGCGCCGCGGCAATGTCGGTGTACATGTCGGCGAGCAGCCACTGCAGGCCCTGGTTGTCGATCACCGGCGCCCCGAACTGCCTGCGGGCGCCGGCGTGATCCAGCGCCGCCTCGAGCCCGGCCTGGGCAATGCCGACCGCCAGCGCCGCGATGCCGACGCGACCTTTCTCGAGCACGCTCATCATGATGTGAAAGCCCCGCCCCGCCTCGCCCAGCAGCGCGTCGGCGGGCAGGCGCACGTCGGAGAAGCCGAGTGCGCCGACCGGGCTGGCCCGCTGACCCATCTTGTGCTCCGCGGGGCCGCGTTCGACGCCGGCGGCGTGCAGGTCGACCACGAAGATGGACATGCCGCGGTGGCCCGCGGCCGGATCGGTGCGCGCCAGCACGAAGCCGAGATCGGCAATCGGCGCGTTGTGGATCCACAATTTGCTCCCCGACAGGCGCCAGCCCGTCCCGTCGCGTCGCGCCGTGCTCCGGATCGCCGAGACGTCGGAGCCGGCCTCGGCCTCGGTGATGCAGTACGCGACCTTGCGGCGCGTAGCCAGCACGTCGGCGAGATACGCCGCACGCTGGGCCTCGCTCGCATGGCGGACCAGCAGCGTCGCGATGAGTTCGACCAGCCCGCACTGGTCGGCGACCGATGCGTAGCCGCGCGAGAGTTCCTCCATGACCAGGGCGTAGGCGTACACGTCCAATCCTGCACCGCCGTGCTCGGCGGGCGCGCAGATGCCGAACAGCCCGAGTTCGGCCATGCGCGCATAG
>JBFJWO010000405.1:0-5047 GCA_041623575.1 Gammaproteobacteria bacterium | reverse complement strand
GGCTTGCGCTGGTCGGACCGCCGCGAGGATTTCCGCACCGAGGTGCTCGGGCTGGTCAAGGCGCAGATGGTCAAGAACGCCGTCATCGTGCCGGTCGGCTCCAAGGGCGGCTTCGTCTGCAAGCGACTGCCCGAGGGCGACCGCGAGGCGGTCATGAACGAGGTCATCGACTGCTACAAGACGTTCATGCGCGGCATGCTCGACATCACCGACAACCTCGTCGGTGGCGAATGCGTCCCGCCCCGCGAGGTCGTGCGCTATGACGGCGATGACCCCTACCTGGTGATCGCGGCCGACAAGGGCACGGCGACGTTCTCGGACATCGCCAACGGCGTGGCCGCGGAGTACGGCTTCTGGCTGGGCGACGCCTACGCTTCGGGCGGCTCGGTGGGCTACGACCACAAGAAGATGGGCATCACCGCGCGCGGCGCCTGGGAGTCGGTCAAGCGCCACTTTCGCGAGCTCGGGTTGAACACGCAGACCACGGACTTCACGGCGCTCGGCATCGGCGACATGGGCGGGGACGTCTTCGGCAACGGCATGCTGCTGTCGCGACACATCAAGCTGGTGGCGGCCTTCAACCACATGCACATCTTTCTCGACCCGGATCCCGACCCGGAGAAATCGTTCGCCGAACGCGAGCGCCTGTTTCGCCTGCCGCGCTCGACCTGGGAGGACTACGACAAGTCGTTGATCTCGGCCGGCGGCGGTATCTTCGCGCGCTCGCTCAAGTCCGTGCCGCTGAGCGAGCCGGTGCGCCAGCTGCTCGGGGTGAAGGACGAGCGCCTGGCCCCGAGCGACCTGATCAACGCGCTGCTCAAGGCGCGCGTGGACCTGATCTGGAACGGCGGGATCGGCACCTACGTCAAGGCCACCTGGCAGACCCACGAGCAGGTCAGCGACCGTGCCAACGACGCCTTGCGCGTGAACGGGGCCGAGCTGCGCTGCAAGGTGTTCGGCGAGGGCGGGAACCTCGGTGTCACCCAGTCCGGGCGGGTGGAGTTCGCGCGCGCCGGCGGGCGAATGTACACCGACTCGATCGACAATTCGGCCGGCGTCGACTGCTCCGATCACGAGGTCAACATCAAGATCGCCCTGAACGCGATCGTCGCCGACGGCGACATGACCGTGAAGCAGCGCAACGAGCTGCTCGCGAAGATGACCGACGAAGTCGCCGAGCTGGTGCTGAAGGACAACTACGCGCAGACCCAGGCCATCAGCGTGATCGCCGCCCGTGCCCCTGAGCTCCTCGACGAGCACGCGCGTTTCATGCGGGCGCTCGAGACGGCGGGTTTCCTGAACCGTGCCATCGAGTACCTGCCGAGCGACGAGGAGATCGCCGAGCGTGCCGCCGCGCGGGAGGGGCTGACGCGGCC
Organism: Gammaproteobacteria bacterium; assembly: GCA_041623575.1. GTDB lineage: Bacteria > Pseudomonadota > Gammaproteobacteria > JAHELT01 > JAHELT01 > JAHELT01. The sequence continues at coordinate 3,671 of JBFJWO010000405.1, read as the reverse complement.
GGAGCTCGCGATCCTGCTGTCGTACAGCAAGATGCGCCTCTACGACCAGGCGCTCGCCACCGACATCCCCGAAGCGCCGTTCCTGGCCGGCGAGCTGGTGAGCTACTTTCCGGCCGAGCTGTCCCGGCGATTCTCCGAGCGGCTGAGCGCTCACCGCCTGCGGCGCGAGATCATCGCCACCCAGGTCGTCAACGACCTGGTCAACCGGCTCGGGCCCTCGTTCGTGTTCCGCGCGGGCGAGATCACCGGCGCCTCGGTGGCGGAGATCATGCGCGCGTACGCCGCCTCGCGGGCGATCTTCGACATGCCGCGCGTGTGGAAGACCCTCGAGGCGCTCGACAACGAGGTGCCGGCCCAGACCCAGATCGAAATGATGCTGATCGTGCGCGGACTGCTGCTGCGCGGCGTGCAATGGCTGTTGCGCCACCGCCGTGCGGGCGCCGACATCGAGGCGACGGTCAACGAGTTCCGCGAGGGCGTGCGCAGCCTCGAGGAGAGCCTGCCGCAACCGCTCGACGCGGCCGGCCGGCTCGCCCTGCGCAAGCGGGCGAAGCAACTCGCGGGCGCCGGCGTACCGGCCGAGCTCGCGGCGCGGATCGCGCAGCTCGTGTACCTGTCATCGGCGCTCGACATCGTATCGGTGGCGGGGCGCAGCGCATTGCCCGTGCCGCTGGTGGCGGGCGTCTATTTCGAGCTCGGCGCGCGCCTGGACCTGCAGTGGCTGCGCGAGCAGGTGGCGGGCCTCACGGTGCGCAACAACTGGCACAACCTGGCACAGTCGGCCTTGCGCCACGACCTGCACAACCAGCAGCGCGACCTGGCGGCGCAGGCGATCGCGCGCAGCGCCAAGCGCGCCAAGGCCCGCGACATCGTCGAGCAATGGATGCAGCAGAGCGGCGTCGAGCTGGAGCGTTACGGGCAGGTGATGCACGAGCTGAAGGCGCTCGGCCAGGCGGATTTCCCCATGCTCTCGGTGGCCCTGAACGAGGTCCGCGGGCTGGTGCAGGCGCACGCCGATTGAGCGCTGGCTGTTTGCCGCGGCTTTGGGTATTGTGTGGCCGCGCGCGGGGCGCCCCTGCCGCACGGCCGGGTAGGAGGCGACGGTGATTCGGGCACCGACCGTCAGCCGCCCGGTTTCGCCGGTGCCCGTGTCTCGCGCGACCCTGCTAGCGGGGCGGGAGATGAACGACGCGGTACGCGAGTACGCCGGTAAGTCCATTACCGTTCTATACGACGCCTCGTTGTGCGAACGCGCGGCTGCGTGCGTCGACGCGCTCAACGCGGTTTTCGATCCGTCGCGCGAGCCCTGGATCGAACCGGACGCCGCGCCGGTGGACGAACTCGTCAAAGCCATCGCCACCTGCCCCAGCGGCGCGCTTACCTACCGCCTGTGCCGGTCCGGGACCGAGCTGTCGACGGCCAACGTCGTCCGGGTCGGCGCCGACGGCCCGCTGCGGGTCAGCGGCGAGATCAGCCTCTACGACACCGACGGCGAGCTGATCTCCGAGGAGGTCGAGGTGGCGCTGTGCCGCTGCGGCGCCTCGCGCCACAAGCCGTTCTGCGACCGCAGCCACGAGCGCGAGGCGTTCAGCGATCCCGGCAGGGTCCACGAGCCCAGGTTGGCGCCGCCCCTGGGCGGAGCCGAAACCCGCCTGGACATCCATCCGCGGCGCGACGGCCCCTACATCGTCAAGGGCCTGGTGCGCATCGTGAGCGCCGACGGCGACACGGTCATGGTGCGCGAGAAGGTGGCCCTGTGCCGCTGCGGTGCCTCGGCCAACAAGCCCTTTTGCGACGGCAGCCACAAGGCGGTGGAGTTCGTCGCCGATTGACTCCCCGGGGCGGTGAGCCGCCATCCGTTCAGCCTCCATTCAGCCCGGCACGGTTACGCTGGCACCTTCGTTGGGCAATCGTTCGCCCGGGCAGCGCGTAAAGTCGCGCGCGGCGGGGCGCACAGGAGGGTACGACAATGGGCGGATTGGCAGCACACAAAGGCAGTGCCTTGGCGGCGTTCGCGCTCGCGCTGGCGGTGTCGGGCTCGGCGGCGGCCGGCCACGGCGCTCGATCGTTCGTCGACAGCGCGAAGGTGGTGGACGTGGAGCCGATCGTGCGCACGGTGCGCGTCGACTCGCCGCGGCGCGAGTGCTGGGACGAGGAAGTGCAGCAGCGCGGCGCCAGCCACGCAGCCAGCGCGGGCTCGATGATCGTCGGCGGCGCCATCGGCGGGCTGGTCGGCCATCAGCTCGGCCGGCGGGTCGACAAGGGCCGGGGACGCCACGCCGCCGCCCTGGTCGGTACGCTGATCGGCGCGGCGGTCGGTCACGACAGCGCGGCGCACGGCGGGGAGCCGCGGGTCAGCTACAGGGAGCGCTGCCGCGTCTACCACGACTACCAGAGCGAGGAGCGTATCGAGGGTTACCGCGTGACCTACCGCTACAAGGGCGAGGAGTTCCAGACCGTGATGGACGAGCACCCGGGAAAGCGTATCCAGGTCCGCGTTCAGGTGGCGCCGATCGCACGCTGAGCCGCTGCATGTAAAATGGCCGGATGCGCCTCATCGTCGTCAGCCTTCTCCTGCTCGCGTTCGCCGCTGGCGCACCGGCGCAAGCGGCGCACGATGGCGAGGTGCTGCTGCTCGCCGCCGAGAGCATCAGCGCCGAGGAGGCCGGGCGGCTGGCCAAGGAGCAGTACGGCGGGCGCGTGCTCTCGGTGGACCTGGTCACGCAGCAGGGGGAGGATGCCTACTACCGGGTGAAGCTGATCTCCGAGGGCACGGTGCGCGTGGTCCGCGTTGCGGCCGAGCGCTGAGTCGTCGCGCCGAGCAAGCGCGATACGACGACGTTTGCGGCCCAAGTCAACCCGCCCATGAGCCTTGCGAGCCTATGAGGATCCTGATCGTCGAGGACGACGACGCCCTGCGCGGGCAGTTGCAGCAGTGTTTCGCGGACCTCGGTTACGTGGTGGACGCGGCGCGCGACGGTGACGAGGGCCTCTACTTCGCCTGCGAGAACCCGCTCGACATTGCCATCGTCGACCTCGGGCTGCCGGGCCTGTCGGGCATCGAGCTGATTCGTGCCGCCCGCGCCGGCGGACGCGACTACCCGGTGCTCGTGCTGACCGCCCGCGGTCGCTGGCAGGACAAGGTCGAGGGGCTGGAGGCGGGCGCCGACGACTATCTCGTCAAGCCGTTCCACAACGAGGAGTTGCTCGCCAGGGTGCGTGCGCTGGTGCGCCGCAGCGGCGGGTGGACCCAGTCCGCGCTGCGCTGCGGGGCCGTGGTGCTGGACACCGCCGCGCAGCGCGTGGAGGTGAACGGCGAGCCGGTCGAGCTGACGGGCTACGAGTACCGGGTGCTCGAGTACCTCATGCTGCACGCCGGCGACGTTGTCTCCAAGGGCCGACTCACCGAGCACCTGTATCCCGACGATGCCGACCGCGACAGCAACGTCATCGAAGTGTTCATGCGGCGGCTGCGCTCCAAGATCGACCCCGACGGTGGCTTGCAGCCCATCGAGACGCTGCGCGGGCGCGGCTACCGGTTCACCCTGGCGCGCGACGCCTGACCCGCGGGCGGGCGCGGGCGCGTGGCCGGCACATGAACTCGCTCAAGACACGCCTGTTGCTGGCGAGCCTGCTGGTGCTGGCGGTCTTCGTGGGTCTCACCGGGCTGG
>JBFJWO010000404.1:0-5064 GCA_041623575.1 Gammaproteobacteria bacterium | reverse complement strand
CTGACCGAGTTCTGGATGGTGCACTCGCTGGCCCGCCACCCGGGGCACGTCAAGAGCCGCCAGCAGCTGATGGACGCCGCCAACGCGGTGTTCGACGACAACACCGTCACCTCGCACATCAAACGCCTGCGGCGCAAGTTCGCCGACGTCGACCCGGCCTTCGACGCCATTCAGACCGCCTACGGCGCCGGTTACCGCTGGCGCCCGGAGCCCGACTGAGCGCCGGGCGGTCCCGCGCCGGCAGACGAGCGCCCCGGGCGGCGAGCCGGGCGAGGCGCGTCTCGCCGGATGCGGGCCTTGTCGTCGCGCCCGCCACCTTGGTAGGGTGCCCCGGCGTTTCGATTGCCTTCCCCACATGACCCTACGCCGCCAGTTGATGCTGGTCAGCCTGCTGCTGCTGCTGTTGCCCTGGGCGGGCTACCAGTACGTGCAGGAGATGGAACGCGCACTGCGCGACGCCCAGGGCGCCGGCCTGCTGAACTCGGCGCGCGCCCTGGCGCTGGCGGCGGGCGCGCACCTGCCGCAGGCCGACCAGGGCCGGACGTTCTTCGCCCATCCGCTGGCGCGCTCGATCGAGGTCGACGGCTATCCCGAGGACTGGCAGCCGCTGGCCGAAGTCCTGCAGCCCGTGCGCTTCACGGGCACGCGGCGCGACCGCGGGGAGGCTGCGACCGATGCGCCGCTCGCCCTGGCCTTCGGGCAGTGGGGCGAGGAACTCTACGTGCTGCTCGAGGCACGCGACGAGTCGTTACGCTACTACAACCCGGCCCGCGAGACGGCCAACGGCGACCGGGTGGTGCTACGCATCGCGCGCGACGGCGCCTGGGCGGACTACGTCTTTCTGACCAGCGCGCCCGGGCAGTTCCTGGGCCGGCGCCTGCTGGGGCGCTCGCCGGGCGACGACGTGCCCGGGCTGCGCGCCGCCTGGTCGTCGCTCGCGGACGGTTTTCGCCTGGAGGTGCGGATTCCGCCCGCCTTGCAGGGCGAGCAGGTCGCCCTGTACTGGGTGGACAGCGACGCGGGCGTGGCGCCGCGCTGGTGGGGCACGGAAAGCGCGTTGAGCGGGCAGGCCGGGACGCGGCTGGTGCGCGCGCGCCCGGACCTCGAACGCCGGTTGCGCGAGTTCGTCTCCGGCGAGGCCCACGTACGCATTGCCGACGCCCAGGGCTGGGTGCTGGCAGAGGTGGCGGCGCACCCGCATCCGCCGCGCCCGGAACTGACCGTGCGGGACATCGGCGAGGCTTTGCTGGTGCGCCTGGTCGACCTGGCGCTGGAGGCCGGTGAGCCGCGCCCGGCCCGCTTCGAGGCGAGGGGCGGGCGCCTGGCCGGGCCGGCGTTCGAGGAGGCGCTGGCGGGTCGGGCCAGCGCCGACTGGTATCGCCCGCAGCGCCTGGCCCCGTCGGTGGTGGTGGCCGCGGTGCCGGTGCTGCGCGACGGGGCGGTGGCGGGCGTGCTCATCGCCGAGCAGGAGACCGATCCGGTCGCGGCCGTGTCCGGCTCGGCGCTGACCCGGCTGGTGCTGACGACGCTGGCGGTGGTGGCGGTGCTGGTGGCCGGGCTGCTCGGCTATGCCAGCTGGCTGTCATGGCGGGTGAGGGCGTTGCGCGACGCTGTCGGTCAGGCGCTGGACGAGCGTGGCGTGGTGCGTGAGGACTTCCCCGTCTCCGCGGCTTCCGACGAGATCGGCGAGCTGTCGCGGGGCTACGGCGCCCTGCTGCAGCAGGTCCGGGAGTACACCGGCTACCTGCGCAAGCTGGCCGGTAACCTCGCCCACGAGTTGCGCACGCCGCTGGCGGTGGTGTCGTCGTCGCTGGAGAACCTCGGCGCCGGCGCGCTCGACGAGCGCGCGCGGACCTATGCCGAGCGGGCCCAGCAGGGTGCCAGTCGGCTGCGCGCCATCCTGGTGGCGATGAGTGAAGCGAGCCGCGTCGAGCAGGCGCTGGAATCGGGTGAGCGCCAGCGCGTCGACCTCGCCCGCCTGCTGGCAGACTGCGTGCCCGCCTACCGCGACGTCTACACCGGCAAGCGCATCGGGCTCACCCTGCCGTGCGACGACAGCGCCTGCGTCGTGGACGGCGTCCCCGAACTGCTGGTGCAGATGCTCGACAAGCTGCTCGACAACGCTGCGGACTTCTCGCCGAGCGGCGGGCGCATCGAGGTGCGCCTGGCCGGCGCGCCGCGCCGGTGCCGGATCGAGGTCGCCAACGAGGGCCCGCCCTTGCCGGGGGTGATGCGCTCCCAGCTGTTCGAGCCGCTGGTGTCGGTGCGCGGGGCCGGCGGCGACGGGCTGCACCTCGGCTTCGGCCTGTACATCGCGCGCATGATCGCGACCATGCACGAGGGCCGGCTCGAGGCGCGCGACAGCAGCGATCCGCCCGGCGCCGCGTTCGTCATCGACCTGCCGCGCGCCGCCGGGTCCTGAGCGCGGGCCGTCGAGCGTTCGCCGGGAGACGTCGGGTGGATTGACATTCTCGCCGGAGAGATAAACGTAACGATCTGATATTCATAGAATAAGTCGGCTGGCTCGATGATTGCTCGAGCGCTGGGGTGTCCGCAGACAGGAGGTAGGCAGACGCACAAGAACAGAGCAGACATTGGAGTCACGATGAGAACAACGACGGTTGTATTGCTTGGAGGCGTGCTTTTGAGCCTCACCCAAGCAGCCTCCGCGGTCCCGGTCGAATCCTACGCCCGGCCCGTGGCGGCCATCGGCAGCAACACGGTGGTGGGCGCGTGCGCCAGCGCCGGGGTCGGCGACGGGTGCTACGACGCCGCCAGCGGCGAGATCGGTTTCTACATCCCCATCAACGACCGCTACACCGGCACCTACGGCGTCGACGTGCGCCCGGACGGGCGCTACGTCGGCACGGCCTCGGACTCGGTCAGCGGGACGTTCGCCGAGACCGAGGCCCTGACAATGTTCCTGTGGTATTCACCCATCGCGTTTCCCGCCGAGGCTGCCACCCTGGCGTTTCACTTCGAGGATCTCGATCTCGCCGACGGCAACGACCCGGTGGCCTTCTTCGAGACCATCCAGTTCTTCGAGGCCGACGGCGACACCCTGTCCGGCCTGATCGACAGCTTCGACGACGACACCGGCAACATCCAGGTCACCGGCGACGGCGTCACCCAGTCGATCGTGTTCAACGACGTGACCGACTACATCGAGTCGGATTCCTTCTGGGTGGCCTTGACCTTCGGCAGTGCCATGTCACGCGACGGCAACTGGCGCAATACCGCGGAGTCCATGACCAGCACGCTGCTGACCACGCCCCGTGACAGCCTCACCAGCGTCGCCGAGCCTGGCTCGCTGGCGCTGCTGGCCGGCGGGATACTGGCGGGTGGGCTGATGGGGTTCCCGGGTCGAGGTGCGCGCCGCCGGCGCGGCTGACCACCGCCGTCCCGCGCCGCCGGCGTGGCGTTGCCACTGCCGGCGACGAGGGGTCGGCGGTGCCGGTTGCGGCCTCAGGCCCGGGCGTCGACGCCCGGGCGGCCGTTGCGAACGACGTAGGCGACGTTGTCCCGGCTGATGCCGAGGTCAGCCAGTTCCCGGTCGCTGTAGGCGTGCAGCTCCCGCTCGGCGTTGCGTATCCGGCGTGCCGAAGGGGCCGCCGCACGGACCCGAGGGGCCGCGTGAGCGGGGCTGCCCGCCGACCCCGCGGTCTCGGCAGGGTCTCGCCACGGCCAGGCGTCGATGCCCTGCAGCAGCAGTTCCCGGGAGATCCCGGCGTCGGCCAGCTGGCGGTCGCTGAGGCCGAGCAGGACGTTGCGCGTGCGGCGGTAACCGCTGCGCAGGATCGCACGCTTGAACGCATTTTTGATGCGGTGCAATGCAGTCATGGGAAAAATCTCCGTGTTTCAACTGCAGTGAACGATACGGATCATGCTGCAGTGCAACAACCGAGATTTTCTAGCGCCGCGCCTTAGGTTAACTAAACAGTGTTCACTCAATGCCCGACGGGTGCGGCCGGCCCGTTCACACGTAGTAGAACAGCAGGTAGGCGCCGAGCAGCACGGCCACCCACAGCACCATGCTGCCGGTCGGCCAGGTGCGCGCGAGCACCCCGTGGGGCCCGTGCGCGTGGAACAATCCGTCGATCACGCGCCGCAGGCGGCTCATGGCGACGGTGCGGATGCCGGTGTCGGCAGCCGCCAGCGATCGGCGCACGGCGCCGAGGGCGCGCGGGGCGAGGCGCCGGTACACCCAGTCGAAATCGAGATTGACCGAGGGCATCTCCGGCGGGTACAGCCCGGTGCGAACGAGCACCGCGAAAGCCATCGCCGAGAACAGCAGCAGCTGCAGCTGGGTGATGACGTGGGTGGTGGTATAGGGCGTGAAGTCCACCGCGTAAGGCAGGATGGCGTACAGCGGCGCGGGGTAGACGCCCAGCGCGATGCACAGGAATGCCGTGATGCCCATCGCCCACAGCATGTTGCCCGGTGCCTCCGCGCAGCGCTTGCCGCTGTCGTGGGCGAAAAACGTGAAGAACGGGATCTTGATACCCGAGTGGTGAAACACCCCGGCCGAGGCGCACAGCAGCACCAGCCACACGAACCAGTGATGCTCGGCGGCGGTTGCGGTGAGGATCATCGACTTGGAGATGAAGCCGCTGAACAGCGGGAACGCCGAGATCGACATCGCGCCGACGATGCAAAAACCGGTGGTCCAGGGCATGGACTTGTACAGGCCGCCGAGTTGCGACGCTTGGATAGTGCCGACGCGGAACAGCACGGCGCCCATCGACATGAACAGCAGCGCCTTATACAGAATGTGGCTGAACGCATGGGCGGCGGTGCCGTTCAGTGCCATCTCGGTGCCGATGCCGACCCCGACCACCATGAAGCCGAGCTGATTGTTCAGGCTGTACGACAGCACCCTGCGCAGGTCGTTTTCGATCACCGCGTAGAAGATCGGGAAGGCGGTCATCAGCGCGCCGATGTAAATCAGGATCTCGGTGCCGGCGAACCCGCGCGCCAGCGCGTAAACGGCAAGTTTGGTGGTGAACGCGGAGAGAATGACCGTGCCGGTGACCGTAGCCTGCGGGTAGGCGTCGTGCAGCCAGT
>JBFJWO010000403.1:0-5094 GCA_041623575.1 Gammaproteobacteria bacterium | reverse complement strand
CGTGCTCGATCCTGGCCCCGCCGGCGAGGCGATCCGCCACCGCCGCCGCCTGGCCCGGTGTCACCGAAACGCGGACCTGCACCGGCAAGCCGGCCGCGCCGGCAAGCTCTTCGAGCGTACCGCAGGCCACCAGCGCGCCGCGTTGCAGGATGGCGAGGCGCCCGGCACGCGACTCGATCTCGGTCAGGCTGTGCGAGCAGATCAGCACCGCGACACCTTCGGCCTGCAGATCACGCACGACGGCGTAGAACTCGCGGCGCAATGCCGGATCGAGCCCGGACGTCGGCTCGTCGAGCAGCAGCAGTCGCGGTGCGCCGAGCAGCGCCTGCGCCAGACCGAGGCGCTGGCGCATGCCCTTGGAGTAGGTGCCGACGCGCTGGCGGGCGGCGGCGCCCAGCCCGACGCGTTCGAGCATCGGCAACACGCGGTCCCGCGGCTCGCCCTTGAGGCGCGCATAGAACGTGAGCAGTTGCCCGCCGGTCATGGCCGGGGGAAACGCCACGTTCTCCGGCAGGAAGCCGGTAGCGCGGTGTTGCGAGACGTCGCCCGCACGCACCGGCCGGCCGAGGACCTCCACCCGGCCGCGGTCGGCGCGCACCAGGCCGAGCACGAGCTTGACCAGGGTGGTCTTGCCGGCGCCGTTGTGACCGAGCAGCGCGACACATTCCCCCGGCGCGAGCGAGAGCGACACGTCGCGGAGCACTTCGTGAGCGGCGTACCGCTTGCTGACGCCCTCGAGCAGCACGGCGGGCGCGTTCATCCGCCGCTCCTGCGTGCCGCCGGCGGCGGGCGCATCAGCGGTGCGCTGTCGGTAACGCCGCCGGGATGCAGCGCAGGGAACTCGGCCTGCGCCCAGCGCAGCACCTGCAGGGCGGGGCTGGAGACCAGCAGCTTGGCCAGCGGGTAGCGCCACAGCAACTGATCGACGAGATCGTTCGGCCGGTAGGGCACGTCGCCGACGCCGTCGCCGTCGAGATCGAAGGCGACGTTGTCCGACCAGTAGTTGCCGCGCCCGCCGGCCGACCACTCCACGTGGCGGGTGCCGACGTACTTGACCTGGGTGCGGCTGCCTAGGAAGGCGTTGTCGGCGATCTCGTTGCCCTCGGAACCGGCGGTGAAGTGGATACCGATGTCGCACCCTTCGAAGACGTTGCCGCGAAAGACGTTCAGGTTGGCGTTGTAGATGAACACGCATTTCTCGGGGCCGCCGCCGACGCGGTTGTCAAGGATGTCGGACTGGTTGGCATAGTTGAGCAGGATGCCGCGGTCGCGGTCGTCGAGCGAGACGTTGCCGTGCACGCGCAACTGGTGCGAGTACATGAGGGCGTAGGCGATGTGGTTGCGCAGCGAGACGTTGTCGCTCACCTCGCTCGCGTTGGTGTACATGTAGTGCACGGCGAAGCGCAGGTCGCTCAGGCGGTTGGCGCGAAAGACGTTGTCGCGGCTGGTGGTGACGAAGATCCCGTCGCGGCCGAAACGGATGTCGTTGTCCTCGACCACCGAGCCCGGCGTGTTCCACAACTGCACACCGTTGCCGCGCTCGTTCATGCGCAGGTCCGAGCGGCCCTCGATCCGGTTGCCGGTGACGCGCGCCGCCGCCGGCCCCTTGAGGTAGACGCCGATCAGGTTGCCGCGCAGGGTATTGGCATCGATGTGCGCGCGCGCGCCTGCGCCTGTCACGTAGATGCCGGCGTCCTCGGTCGCCAGCCTGGCCCCGGAGTTGACGATGGTCAGCCCGCGCACAGTCACGTCCGGCGCCGCCACGACCACCACGCGACCCGCGCCGCCGCCGTCGATCACGCTGCCGGGGTCGCCGCTGAGGGTGAGGCTGCGCTCGATGACGATCGGCCCGGCATAGGTGCCGGGCCGCAGGTGGACCGTGTCGCCCGCCCCGGCACTCGCCAAAGCCGCCGTCAGCCCCCCCGGGCTGACGGCGATGCGCGCCGCGGCGAGGGGCCCCGCCACGAGCAACGCACCGGCGGCCAGGGCCGCCGGCACGCCGCGCCTGAGCAGGCGGGGTCGAGACATCACGCCGGGGTCGGTTCGACCAGCATGCGCCCGCGCATCTCCATGTGCAGCGCGTGGCAGAACCACTGGCAGTAGAACCAGTGCACGCCGGGACGATCCGCCTTGAAGGTGACCGAGGCGGTGGCCTGAGCGCCGATCTCCATGGCGATGCCGTAGTTGGCGAGCGTCCAGCCATGGGTCAGGTCGTCGACCACGTCCAGGTTGGTGATGATCACCGTCACCTCGTCGCCCTGGCGCACGGTGAACTTCTCCATGCTGAACGAGGGCGCGACGGAGAACATGTACACGTGCACCTGGTTCCCGTCGCGCACGATCTTCGACTCGGGCCCGAGCTGCACGCCGTCCTTCGCCGCCATCTGCCGGCAGTTCTCCCACATCGGGTCGTTGCGGTCCCAGGTCTTGCGCGGGTTGACGATGTCGGCGCGCACGATGATGCAATCGTGCGGCTCGGCGAAGGTCGGCCCGTCGTGAACGACCTCCATCTCCTCGCCGGTGATGTCGATCAGCTGCTCGTTCTCCGGCTTGAGCGGGCCGACGTTGATGAAGCGGTCCTTGGAGAACTTGTTGAGTGAAACGAGCCATTTCCCGTCCGCTTCGCGGGTCTCCCCCATCGAGGTGTGGTTGTGCCCGGGCTGGTACTGCACGTCGACCTTCCCGAGGATCGGGTCCACGTCCTTGCCCTGGAACTTCTCGATGGCCCTGGCGATGTTCCATTTCACCACCTGGCTGTCGAGGAACAGCGTGGTGAACGCGTTGCCCTTGTCGTCGAAGGCCGTGTGCAACGGCCCGAGGCCCAGTTCGGGCTCGGCGACGATGCAGCCGCGGGGTTCGATCTTGTCGTCGAAGACGTCCGGCAGCAGCGTCACGTCGATGACCGAAACGGTCGGCGAGAGCTTGCCGTTGATCACGATGTGGCGCCCGTCCGGGGCGGTGTTGCAGCCGTGCGGGCTGTTCGAGATCGGGATGTAGCGCGTGTACGGCGAGCCCTTGCGCCCGTCGAGCACCGGCACGCCCTTCATCCGGGTGTAGTCGCCGCGTGCCACCGCCGCCTCGATGCGCTTGATGTCGAACACCACCGCCCAGTCCTGCTCGTTGGCGGTCATCTCCGCGAGCGTCACGCCCTCCTCGCTGTTGTAGCAGGTCGAGACCGCGTACAGGCCCTGGTAGTCGGCGTCGCAGTTGTCGAGATTGCCGTCGACGATGACCTGCCAGGCCACCTTCATGGTATCGCCGTCGATGGCCGAGAAGATGGCGCGGTATTTCTCCGGCTCGTCGAGCACGCTGCCGTCGTTGGGCATGGGGATACGGTGCTCGCCGTTGGCGAACACGTAACCCGTGCGCGGAAACTTCTGCGGGCGCAGGCCGTGGATGTCGGAGGCGTTCGGGACCTCGATGATCTTGTCGCACTTCATGACGTCGCAACGGATGCGCGCCACGCGGGTGTTGGCCTTGTCGTTGATGAACAGGTAACGCCCGTCGTAGGTGCCGTCGGTGAACGACATGTGCGGATGGTGCGCATCGCCGTTCATGTACACGCCGCCCTTGTCGGCGAGGAACTCGCGGGTCTCGGGCAGCAGGCCCTCGGTCAGGACCACTCGGCTCTCGTTGGTCTGCCCCCAGCCGGTAGCGCTGCAGCGGTTGAACACGGGTATGCGCATCAGCTCGCGCATCGACGGGATGCCGATGATGCGCACCTCGCCGGACTGCCCGCTGCTCCAGAACCCGTAGTATTCGTCGAGGTCACCGGGGGCGACGACGCCCTTGCCCTCCGCCGCCCGCGCAGCACCCGGGCTGCCGGCGCCGGTAAGCGCACCGACACCGGCCAGCCCGGCGGCGCCGGCGGTGCCGCCCAGCAGACGCCGACGGGTGACGCGAGAGAGGTGATCGTCTTGCTTGCTCATTGTCATGTCTCCTTCGAGGGATTCAGTCAGTCGATTCAGCGCCGCCGAACTCGACCATGAGTTCGGCGAGCTGGTCTTTCTTGCGCCCGCTCGAGCGCCGCTCGCGTTTGAGCCGGCGCTGGATCATCACCGGGCAGCGCTGCTCGTCGTGGTAGAGCAGCTGGCAGTTGAGGCAGTACAGGCACTCGTTGGGGTTGATGGCGCCTTCGGGGTGGATCGCCTGCACCATGCAGTCGTTGGCGCAGCGCTGGCAGGGATTGCCGCACTCGTGGTAGCGCTTGAGCCACTCGAACATGCGCAGCTTGCCGGGAATGGCGAGCGCCGCGCCGAGCGCGCAGAGGTAGCGGCAGTAGAAACGCTCGACGAACAGCCCGGCGATCAGCAGCGCCGCGGCGAACACCACGAACGGCCAGTCGCGCACGAACTTGAGGATCACCACGGTCTTGAACGGCTCGACCTCGGCCAGCAGCTCGGCGCGCGCAAGCGAGTGCAGCGACACGCCGAACAGTGCCAGGAAGACGATGTACTTCACCGGCCACAGCCGCTCGTGCAGGCCCCACGGAACCGTCAGCTGCGGAACGCGCACCGCGCGCGCGACCTTGTTCGACAACTCCTGCAGCGCGCCGAACGGGCACAGCCAGCCGCAGTAGGCGCCGCGGCCCCAGAACAGCAACGCCGCCGCCACCGCGCCCCACTGGATGAACACCAGCGGCTCCATCAGGAAGTACTCCCAGCTGAACCCGGTGAGCAGCGCGTTGAACACCGTGAGGATGTTCACCACCGACAGTTGCGCGTTGGCGTACCAGCCGATCCCGAACAGCGTGAACAGCAGGAAAGCGATGCGCAGGCGCTCGCTCAACACCCGGTGCCGCGTCAGCCACTCCTGGAAGAAGAACACCAGCGTCAGCACGCCGAGCGCGCCGCACAGCACGCCGATCTCGATCCATTTCTCGCGCCACAACCGATGCCACAGCGGCGGGCCCTCGGCCTCTGCCGGCGCCACCTCGGGGACGGGCGGCGCCTCGGGGAAGACGAGGAATTTCCGTGGCGGGGCGTAGTCGAGCGAGAAGGTGACGAACGCCTTGGTCGTCGCCCCGGTGGCGCGCCCGACCAGGAGCTCGATGCTCCAGGGCGCGGCGGCATCGAACGGCACGTCGGCCGGGAT
>JBFJWO010000402.1:0-5096 GCA_041623575.1 Gammaproteobacteria bacterium | reverse complement strand
GCGGTCATCCTCGGCAGCAAGACCTTCGGCAAGGGCTCGGTGCAGACCATCCAGGACCTGCCGAACGGCGGCGCGGTAAAGCTCACCACGGCCCGCTACTTCACCCCCTCGGGGCGCTCGATCCAGGCCGAAGGCGTCAATCCGGACATCAGCACGGCGCGCCTGAAGGTCGCCGCCTCACAGGCGAGCGAAGTGGAACCGCTCAAGGAGAGCAGCCTCGGCGGCCATCTCACCAACCCCAACGGGTCGGAAACGGAATCCGCCGAGGACGAGCCGGTTTCGGAGACCAAGAGCGCCGTGAGCCTGGCGGAAAGCGACTACGAACTCTACGAGGCGCTGAACCTGCTGAAAGGCCTGCACATCCTGCAGGCGCGCCGCTGAGAAACGCCCCGCCCTCTCCCCCCGCCGGGGAGAAGGCTCGCCGGCCCGGCGCCCGGGACCGCTGCTGACCCGGCGACGCAACCCCGAGCTTTTACGCGCGCGCCGCCGGTGTGCCTCGCTCAGGCAGGACGTCCGCGCGGCAGTCCGCAACTGTTGATCCCGAACAACGCGTAGGCGGGACACCAGCCGAGGATACCCGTGACCAGCGGGATGACACCAAGCCAGCCCCAGGCGGTCTGCGGCCCGACGAACACCAGCCCCAGCAACACCACACCGGCCACGATCCGGATCACGCGATCGGCGGTGCCTTCGTTACGAAACTTCATTACGGCTCTCCTTTGTCGGATTCGATTCCGGTAGCCGCAATCGTGAAACGCGCGGGGTGGGCGCGTCAGTGACAGAGTCACCGAACCGGGCCCCGTGACCCGGTTGGATTGATCCAGGTCAAGACCTGGCGCGCGCCGGCTATTCCACGGTGACCGACTTCGCCAGGTTGCGGGGCTGGTCGACGTCGGTACCACGCATGACGGCAACGTGGTAGGCGAGCAGTTGCAAGGGCACGCTGAACACCAGCGGCGCGATGGATTCCGGGCAGCGCGGCATGCGCACTACCGCGATGTCCTCGTCGGACGGTACCGCGGCGTTCTCCTCGGCGAGGATGTAAAGGCGCCCGCCGCGCGTGCGCACTTCCTCGATGTTGGACTTGAGCTTCTCCAGCAGGTAGTCGTTGGGCGCCACCGCGACCACCGGCATCTCGGCATCCACCAGCGCCAGCGGACCGTGCTTCAGCTCGCCGGCCGGATAGCCTTCGCAATGGATGTAGGAGATCTCTTTGAGCTTCAGCGCGCCCTCGAGCGCAATGGGAAAGAAAGGCCCGCGACCGAGGAAGATCGCGTGGTGTTTCTCGACGAAGTCCTCGGCGAGTTGCTTGATCTGGCCTTCGAGGTCGAACACCCGACGCAGCACCTTCGGCGCGTCGCGCAACTCCTTGCACATCTCGCGCATGCGCTCCGCACTGAGGCCGCGGCTCCGGCCGAGCGCCAGGGTCAGCATCATCAGCGCCGCCAGCTGGGTGGTGAACGCCTTGGTGCTGGCGACGCCGATCTCGGGCCCGGCGCGGGTCAGCAGGCTCGCGTCGGCCAGCCGTACCATGGAGCTCTCGGCGACGTTGCAGATCGCCAGCGTGGCGAGAAAATTGTCGTTGTGCTTGGCCTGCTCGAGCGCCGCCAGCGAGTCGGCCGTCTCGCCGGACTGCGAGAGCGTGACGTACAGACTGTTCGGAGGAACCTGTACGTCGCGGTAGCGGTATTCGCTGGCGACTTCCACCGAGGCGGGGACACGCGCGTAGCGCTCCGCCCAGTAGCGTGCAACGAAGGCCGCATGGTAGCTGGTGCCGCAGGCCACGAAATGGATGCCGCTCACCTTCTCCAGCAGTTCCGGGCTCAAGCCCCCCAGCGCACCGGGCAGCAGGCCCGCCTCGCCGAGGCGCCCGTCGAGCGTTGCCTGCACCGCGGCGGGCTGCTCGAAGATCTCCTTCAGCATGAAGTGCTTGAACTTGCCCTTGTCGATCGCCTGCGCGGACACCTCGCTCTCGTGAACGCTGCGCACCACGGGCTGACCTTCGCTGTCCTCGATGGTGTAGCCCTGCAGGTTGATGTCGGCGATGTCACCGTCCTCGAGCACCACGAACCGCTGCGTAACGGGGACCAGCGCGGTGGTGTCGGAGGCCAGGAAGTACTCCTGCACGCCGATACCGACGAGCAACGGGCTGCCCTTGCGCACGGCGATCAGGCGCCCGGGCTGCTCACGGTTGAGCACGACGATGGCGTAGGAGCCTTCCAGGCGGGTGACGGCCTTGCGCACCGCGGCCAGGACGTCGCCCGACTCGCGCAGGTAGTGGTGGATGAGGTGCACCACCGTCTCGGTGTCGGTATCGGAGGTGAACTCGAACCCGGCTTCGGCCATCTCGGCGCGCAGGGTCTCGTAGTTCTCGATGATGCCGTTGTGCACGATGCTCACGGTGTCGTTGGAGATGTGCGGGTGGGCGTTTCGCTCGCTCGGCGCCCCGTGGGTCGCCCAGCGGGTGTGGGCGATTCCGACGTTGCCCTGCAACGGCTGCTCGGCCAGCGCCGCAGCCAGCGCCGAGACCTTGCCCTTGACCCTGACCCGGTTGATCTGGTCCTGGCCGTTGATCACCGCGACCCCGGCCGAGTCGTAGCCCCGGTACTCGAGGCGCTGCAGGCCCGCGAGCAGGATCGGTGTCACGTTACGCTGGGTCAGTGCTGCAATGATTCCACACATGTCATTTTCCTTTGGCTTTGCGCGGCCGTTGCCAGTCGCGCAACGTGCGCTGCTCGGCGCGTGTCAGGGTCAGGACATCCGGCTCGACGTCGCGGCTGATGGTCGACCCGGCACCGACGGTCACTCCCCGCCCGACGGTGATGGGCGCCACCAGGGCGGTGTTCGAGCCGATGAACACATCGTCTTCCAGCACCGTGCGATGTTTGTAGGCGCCGTCGTAGTTGCAGGTGATGGTGCCGGCACCGACGTTGACCCGCTTGCCGAGCGTGGCGTCGCCGACGTAACTGAGGTGGTTGACCTTGGAGCCTTCGCCGATCACCGCGTTCTTGATCTCGACGAAGTTCCCGGCCTTGCTCGATTCGGCCAGTTCGGCGCCGGGTCGCAGGCGGGCGAACGGGCCGACGCTCGCGCCCGCGCCGACGCTCGCGCCCTCGAGCACGCAATGGGGCTCGATGTGCGCGCCGGAGGCGACGGCGCAGTCGCGCACCACGCAGTAGGGGCCGATGTGCACACCGTCGGCGAGGGCGACCTGCCCCTCGAAGACGCAGCCGACGTCGATGAAGACGTCCATACCGACCGTCAACTCGCCGCGTACGTCGATACGCTGCGGGTCGGCGAGCGTGGCGCCGGCGTCCATCAACGCGGCGGCCAGGCGCCGCTGCAAGGCCCGCTCGAGGCGCGCCAGTTGCGCGCGGCTGTTGACGCCCAGCACTTCCTCGGGGTCGCCGACGCAGGTGGCCCGCACGGGGATGCCGTCGTCGACCGCGAGGCCGACGATGTCCGTCAGGTAGTACTCGCCCTGCGAGTTGTCGCAGCCGACGCGCTCGATCAGCCCGCGCAGAGTGCCCGCGCGCACGGCCAGGATCCCGGTGTTCACCTCGTCGATCCGCTGCTCGTCGACGCCGGCATCGCGTTGCTCGACGATGCGCAGCACCGCCTCGCCGTCGCCGCGGACGATGCGCCCGTAACCGAACGGGTCGTCCAGGCGCACGCTGAGCACGGCCACCGTGCCGGCCGCCGCCTGCTCGACGAGCGGGCCGAGGGTCTGCGGGCGGATCAGCGGCACGTCGCCGTACAGGACGAGGACCACCGCCTCGTCACCGATCGGCGCCTCCTGCAAAGCCAGCCCGACGGCGTGCCCGGTGCCGCGCTGCTCGGCCTGCAGCACCCAGCGAATGCCGTCCTCGGCGAGGTCTTCGCGCACCGCCTCGGCGCCGTGTCCGTGAACCACCGCGAGATCGACCGGCGCCAGCGCACGGGCCGTGTCGTGCACATGGCGTACGAGGCTGCGCCCGCCCAGCGTGTGCAGGACTTTCGGCAGCGCCGAGCGCATGCGGGTACCCTTGCCGGCGGCCAGAATGAGTACGCTCAGATCCATCGCTAAGCCAGATCCAGGGGTCAGGAAGGCCATAGACTAGCAAGTATCAAACCAAAAAAGGGAAGCCGGACGGCTTCCCTTCGGGGGCTGGCGAGGCGGCGCCGGTCGCCGCCGCCCGGCGTCAGCGGCGTGCGGTCTTGCGGATCTTCTGGATCGCCTGCAACTGGGCCACGGCCTCGGCCAGCTCGGCTTTCGCCTTGGCGTATTCGAAGTCCGCCTGGCGGTCCGAGAGCGCCTCCTCGGCGCGGCGCTTGGCTTCCAGTGCCGCCGCCTCGTCGATATCGGCCGCCCGCGCGGCGGTGTCGCTCAGCACCGTGATCACGTGCGGCTGCACCTCGAGGATACCGCCGGAGACGTAGAAGACCTGCTCCTCGTGGCCCTCGTTGTGCACGCGGATCTGGCCGGGCTTGAGGCGCGTGATCATGGGCGCGTGGCGCGGTGCGATGCCGACCTCGCCCATCTCGGCCGGCGCGTACACCATGTGCGCCGTGCCGGAAAAGATCTCGTGCTCGGCGCTCACGATGTCGACATGAATTGTCATCGGCATGGCCGCGGTCCTCGCCGTTACAGGTTCTTGGCTTTGTCGACGGCCTCGTCGATGTTGCCGACCATGTAGAACGCCTGCTCGGGCAGGTGGTCGAACTCGCCGTCGACGATGCCCTTGAAGCCGCGGATCGTCTCCTTGAGGGAAACGTACTTGCCCGGCGAGCCGGTGAAGACCTCGGCCACGAAGAACGGCTGGGACAGGAAGCGCTGCAGCTTGCGGGCTCGCGAAACGGTCAGCTTGTCGTCCTCGGACAGCTCGTCCATGCCGAGAATGGCAATGATGTCCTTGAGTTCCTTGTAACGCTGCAGGGTCCCTTGCACGGCGCGCGCGACGTCGTAGTGCTCCTGCCCGACCACCAGTGGATCGAGCTGGCGGCTGGTGGAGTCGAGCGGGTCGACCGCCGGGTAGATGCCGAGCTCGGCGACCTGGCGCGACAGCACCAGCGTCGCGTCGAGGTGCGAGAAGGTGGTCGCCGGCGACGGGTCGGTG
>JBFJWO010000401.1:0-5099 GCA_041623575.1 Gammaproteobacteria bacterium | reverse complement strand
GCGGCGGCCGAGTGGCTATCGACGGTGCTCGGCGTCGCCGCCCGGCTGGTGCAGATGACCGATGCCTGCGAGCGCGGCATCGACCCGGACTTCTCCGAGGCCGGCGACCGCGTGAGCTTCGCCGACGGCTTCCCGCTGCTGCTGATCGGCGAGGCGTCCCTGGCGGACCTCAACGCGCGCCTGCCCGCGCCGGTCGAGATGCGCCGCTTCCGGCCGAACGTGGTCGTGCGCGGCAGCCGGGCGTACGCCGAGGACGACTGGTCGCGGCTCAGGATCGGCACGGTCGAGTTCGCCGGCGCCCGGGCGTGCCGGCGCTGCGCTTTCCCGACCCTCGACCCGCAATCGGGCGAGGCCCACCCACGGCGCGAGCCGATGCGTACCCTGAGCCGTTACCGGCGCCGTGCCGACGGTGTCTACTTCGGCCAGTTGCTGATACCGCGCACCACCGGCAGCATCGGCGTCGGCGACGCGGTGGAGATCATCGAGTGAGCGGGCGCCGATTCGCGCCGGGCGCGCGCCCGTGAGCCTGCGCGGACTCGTGTTGTTGCTGCTGGTCGACATCGTCGCCGGCGGTGCCTATTTTCTCGCCTCGCCGTTCGCGGGCGCGGCCTCGGTCTTCGCCGATGCCATCCGCACCACGCTGCTCATCACTGCCCTGTCGGCCGTGCTGGCCCTGGCCTTCGCTTTCGTCGGCGCGCTCGGCAAGCTCTCACCCTGGTGGGGGCTGCGCTGGCTCGCCAACGCCTACGTGGAGGTGTTTCGCGGCACCTCCGCGCTGGTCCAGATCTTCTGGATCTATTTCGTGCTGCCGCAACTCGGCGTCGAGCTGCCGGCGATCATGGCCGGGGTGCTGGCGATCTCGCTCAACGTCGGCGCGTACGGCGCGATCGTCGTGGAAGGCGCCATCCGGGCCGTGCCGCGCGGTCAGTACGAGGCCGCCGTGTCGCTCAACATGAGTCGCGCGCAGTCGATGGCCCGCGTCATCGTGCCGCAGGCGCTGGTGCTGATGGTGCCGCCGTGGGGCAACCTGATGATCCAGCTCTTCAAGCTGACCGCCCTGGTGTACGTGGTCGGTATCGCCGAGCTGACCTACACCGCCTACCAGTTGAACCAGACCACCTACCAGGCCATCCCGGTCTACGCGATCGTGTTCTTCGCCTATTTCGCCATCGGCCTGAGCATCACCATCGGCATGCGCCTGCTCGAGGCACGCCTGGCGCGCGGGCTCGCCCGCGGGCGCGGTGCATGATGTTCGACTGGGCCTACCTGTTGGAGATCCTGCCGCTCATCGCGCGGGCGTCGCTGGTGACCGTGCAGGCGACGCTCGGCGGCTTCGCGCTGGCCGCGGTACTCGGCCTGCTGCTGGCGGTGCTGCGCAGCCTGCATGTCGCACCGCTGCGAGTGGCGGTCAGCGTGTTCGTCGAAGCGGTGCGCTCGACGCCGCTGCTGATCCAGCTGTTCGCCCTGTACTACATCCTGCCGAGCGTCGGGATCGTGATCCCCGCCATGCTGTGCGGGATCCTGGCGCTGGGGGTGCACTACTCGTGCTACTGCGCCGAGGTCTACCGCGCCGGACTCGACAACGTGCCGCGCGGGCAGTGGGAGGCGGCGACCTCGCTCAATTTCAGCACCGCCGAGACGTTCTTCCGGATCATCCTGCCACAGGCCGTGCCGCCGGTGGTCCCGGCGCTCGGCAACTACCTCATCACCATGTTCAAGGAAACGCCCATCCTGCTCACCATCACCGTGATCGAGATGATGTCGCAGGCCCTGATCATCGGCCAGGACACGTTCAGGTACACCGAGCCGGTGACCCTGGTCGGCGCGATCTTCCTGGTCTTCAGCCTGGCCTCGGCGTGGGCGGTTCGCCGCGTCGACGCCTGGCTGCGCGGGCGCTGGAGCTGAGATGAGTGACGCCACACCAATGGTGCGCTTTTCGCAGGTGACCAAGCGCTACGGCGACCTGACCGTGCTCGACCGCCTCGACCTCGACGTCGCGGCCAACGAGAAGGTCTCGATCATCGGCCCGTCCGGGTCGGGCAAGACCACCGTGCTGCGGCTGTTGATGACGCTCGAGCGCATCGACGACGGGGTGATCCACGTCGACGGCGAACCGCTGACCCACATGCCCGACCCGGCCGGCGGACTGCGCCCGGCGAGCGAGGCGCACGTGCGCCGGGTGCGCGGCAAGATCGGCATGGTGTTTCAGCACTTCAACCTGTTTCCGCACATGAGCGCCCTGCGCAACTGCGCCGAGGCGCCGATGCGCGTGTTGCGCCTGTCCGCCGAGGAAGCGCAGGCGCGGGCGGCCGAGCTGCTGGACATGGTCGGGCTGGCTGACAAGAAAGACCACTACCCCAGCCAGTTGTCCGGCGGACAGCAGCAGCGGGTGGCGATCGCACGCTCGCTCGCCATGCGCCCCAAGGTGATGCTCTTCGACGAGGTCACCTCGGCGCTCGACCCCGAGGTGATCGGCGAGGTGCTCGAGGTGATCCGCGCGCTGGCCGTCGAACACGACCTCACCATGCTGATGGTCACCCACCAGATCGGCTTTGCCCGCGAGTTCTCCGACCGGGTGTGTTTCTTCGACGCCGGGCGCATCGCCGAGCAGGGTGCGCCGGCGGCGATCCTCGACAATCCGCGCCACGAGCGCACCCAGCAGTTCCTGCGGGCGGTACTGCATGCCGGTTGAGGTAGCGAAATCGGCCTCCCAGCGCCGCTCCGAGGGTATGTGCCAGGCGCTGCGCGAGCGCATCTGCCTGTTGCACTACCCGCCGGGGCATCGCCTGTCGGAGGAGCAGCTGGCGCGCGAGTTCAAGGTCAGCCGCACGCCCGTGCGCCACGCCCTCGCGCAACTGGAGATCGAGAAGCTGATCGACCGTCGCCACGGCGCCGGCACGTTCGTCACACGCCTCGATCTCGATGCGCTGGAGCAGGTCATCCGCTTTCGCATGCGCCTTGCCGAGCTGATCGGCGACCTCGACCCGCTGCCTCCGGGCGCCGAACACGTCGAGGCGCTGCGCGCCTGCGGCCGGCGCCTGCAGGCGATCGTGGACGAGCCGGATCTGCACGCCTTCGCACGCATCAACCTGGACTATTTCCTGACCGTGACCTCGCTGATCGGCAATCCGTCGCTGCGCGACGTCTCCGAGCGGCTGTTCTACCAGACGGCGCGCATGTGGATCGTCGGCCTGCCCGAGCTCGACTGGCGCGCGATGGTCGCCAAGGTGATCCGCGAGATCGACGAGGTGAAGCACGCCATGGAACTCGGCGACATGCACGCCGTGGGGCTGATCTGCCGCAACTACATTTCCATGAACCTCATGCTGCTGCTGCGCGAGGAGCGCAGCCGCGCCGAGGAGGCGGGCGCCGCCGGCGCCCGCGGCGATCTCAGACGGACAGCTCGGTGACGCCGCCGTGCGCGCCGGACCAGGCGAGCGGCGAGTCCAGGAACGCTTCGACCTCGCGCAGGGTGGCGGGGTCGAAATAGCCGTTCGCCCGGCACACCCCCAGCACGTCACGCCAGGTCGCCAGGTAGTGCAGGCGCAGACCGTGGGCGGCGAGCTTTTCCCGCGTCTGGGGAAAGACGTCGTAGTAGAAGATCACCAGCGCGTGCTCGACCACGGCGCCCGCCTGGCGCAACGCGTCGCAGAAGCGAATCTTGCTGCCACCGTCGGTGGTGAGGTCTTCGACCAGCAGCACGCGCTGGCCCTCGTGCAGGTCGCCCTCGATCTGCGCGTTGCGTCCGAACCCCTTGGGCTGTTTGCGCACGTATTGCATCGGCAGGTCGAGGCGATCGCACAGCCAGGCAGCGAACGGGATGCCCGCGGTTTCCCCGCCGGCGGCCGCGTCGAACTGCTCGAAGCCCGCCTCGCGCAGCAGGGTCGAGGCCGCGAAGTCGATCAGGGTAGTACGGATGCGCGGGTAGGAGATCAGCTTGCGGCAGTCGATGTAGACCGGGCTCGCGAGGCCGGACGTGAGCTTGTAGGGCTCGTCGGCCCTGAAGTGCACCGCATCGATCTCGAGCAGCATGCGCGCGCTCTGCTCGGCGATCAGGGCGCGCTCGGGGAAGGCAATCGGCAGCATGGCGGTCTCGGTCCTGCGGTGACGGCGCGCTCAGGGCGGCGGCATTTTCTCACATTCCTCGACCCGCCAGTGCAGGTCGAAGCCCGGGTCGAACACGCGCACCGGCCCCTCGGCGGTCTGCACGTGTGAGACGGGGGTCAGGGGCTGCGCCTGGCGCACCAGGCGCCGGCGCGCGCGGTTGCGCGCAAGGCCGTAGAAATCGGCGCCATGCAGCGACGTGAAGCCCTCCAGGCGGGCCAGCGCCCCCTCCTCCTCGAACACGTGCGCGAGGCAACTCAGCGCGTTGGCGGCGGTGAAGATCCCGGCGCAGCCGCACGCCGACTCCTTGGCCGCGTCGACGTGCGGCGCCGAATCGGTGCCGAGGAAAAAGCGCGCCTCGCCGGAAGTAGCGGCGGCCCGCAACGCCAGGCGATGGCGTTCGCGCTTGGCCACCGGCAGGCAGTAATAGTGAGGGCGCAAACCGCCGGCGAACATCGCGTTGCGGTTGATCACGAGGTGATGCACGGTCACGGTCGCCGCCAGGCCGTCACCGGCCGCGCGCACGTAGTCGACGGCCTGCTCGGTGGTGATGTGCTCGAGCACCAGCTTGAGCGCCGGGAAATCGCGGCGCAGCGGGTCGAGCAGCCGCTCGATGAACACCGCCTCGCGATCGAAGACGTCCACCGCGGGGTCGGTGACCTCGCCGTGCAACAGCAGCGGCATGCCGAGGTCCTGCAGGGTCTCCAGCACGCGCGCCAGCGCGAACAGATCGGTGACCCCGTTGTGCGAGTTGGTCGTCGCCCCGGCCGGGTACAGCTTGACCGCGGTGAACGCCCCCGACTCGAAACCCTCGCGCAGGCTGGCCGGCGTCGCGTCGTCGGTGAGATAGCAGGTCATCAACGGCTCGAAGTCGCAACCGGGCGGTACGGCGGCCAGCACGCGCTCGCGGTAGGCGACGGCTTCGGCCGCCAATCGCACCGGCGGCTGCAGGTTGGGCATGACGATGGCGCGCGCGAAACTGGCCGCGGTGTGGG
>JBFJWO010000400.1:0-5100 GCA_041623575.1 Gammaproteobacteria bacterium | reverse complement strand
GCTGGCGGCGGACTCCCGGACGCTCGCCGCGCGCGGGTGGCCGGTGAGCGCCCGTCCCGGCGGGGGTTTCGTGGTCGACCTCGAGGCGCGTTACGGACCGGCGCGGGCCACGCTGTCGGCGACGCCCGCCGGGACCCGCCTGTGGCTGGCGTTGTGCGAAGACGGTGCGCAGATCCCCGCCGTACAGCGGGACGCCGCGGCCGAGTTCTGCCTGCGCGCGGCCACCGCGCTGCGTCTGGTTCGCCCCGCCGTGACGCATGCCGGCGGGCTCGGGTTCGAGGTCGTCCTGCCGCCCGGGCTCGAGGACGACGGGCCGATCGCGCTCGCCGTCGCGGCCCTGTCGCGAGCCGCCGAGGACTGCGGCACGGAAGTGGCGGCGCTGCTCGGGGACCCGGACCTCTCACGCGTGTACCTCGAGACCGTGCACGTGCCGCAGTGACGGCGCCGCCCGCGCGCCGCCACGATTGTTCGACGTACTGACAGTCACACACAGGAGATCAGACGATGGCTACAGTTGCAGAACTCAAGCAGGAAACCGGGTTCACCGTTCGAGACGTGTCGGGCCAGCGCGTGATGCGCATCGCGACGTTCACGTCCGGGGCCACGGTCGGGGACATGGTGCGCGACACCGTCAGGAGCCTGGGCCTCGGCGCGCGCGACAGCGCGGGCCGCGACCTCACCTACCAGGCTCGCCTCGATCGCGAGGGCCGCCACCTGCATTCGTCCGAGGCGGTGCAGGACGTGGTACGCGAAGGCGACGAGATCGTCCTGCACCCGAGCATCGCCGCGGGCCGGCGATGACCACGGCCGCCTACCGGTTCGTCGCCGACGTGCGCAACGCGCAGGGCGTCGGTGTCGGCCCGGCCGCGCTCGAGATCGACTTCACCACGGCCATCGAGTGCGCGCGTTTCGAAGGGGTGCGCCGCGGCCGTCTCGAGGCCGATGCGAGTAACCGGGCACGGGTCGAGCCGATCTGGAACCAGCCCGGGCAAGGCCCCGGCTGCGGCGGCTTCCGGGTGGTGTTCCCGCAGGCCGGCGGCGACGCGTTCGAGCGGGCGATCTCATTGCGCTACGCGGCGCATGCCGCCACGGCGGCGAGCGAACGGCTGGTCAAGGCCGGCCTGCTCGAGCCCGGCGAAAAGTTCACCTACCGCCTCAACGCGTACCCGGCAGACCGGGCGGCGACGCCCGAAACCGGCGCGGCGCTGTTCAGCGGCGAACTGATACCTCAGGGTTACCCGCTGCGCCCGGCGTCGCTCGCGGCGTTCACCGCGCGCGCGGGGCCGCGCAGCGGCCCGCAGTCCGGCGCCCTGCCGGTGTTCATCGACGCGCGGCTGCTCGAGGAGGCCGAGGCGCTGTCGCGGGCCGCCGACAGTGTCGAGACAGGTGGCATGCTCATCGGCCACCTGTGCCGGGACCGGGACTCCTGCGAGGTGTTCGCCGACGTGCGCGCCCAGATTCCCGCCCGGCACACGCTCGCCGCACACGCCCAGCTGACGTTCACGCCGCAGACCTGGGCGGCGGCGAGCGCCGCCATCGAACTGCGCGGCGAGGGGGAGCACCTGATCGGGTGGTGGCACCGCCATCCGTTCTTCTGCGCCGGATGTCCGCCGGAGAATCGAGCGCTCTGCGTCTATTCGAAGCCCTGCTTCAGCGACGCCGATCGCACCCTGCACGGGGAGGTCTTCGGGCGTGCATTCAACCTCGCGCTGTTGCTCTCCGATCTCGGGGAGCCGCGCCACCGCGTCGACCTGTTCGGCTGGCGCGACGGCGCCATCGAGGAGCGCGACTTCTACGTGCTCCCCTGAACACACGCCCGGGCGAAGCCGGGTGCGCGAACCGTGAGCAACCCAAACAACGCGATGAAGGATGGAGCAATGGACATCGAAGAACTCGAGAAGGTGTTGAGTCGAACCGGCAACAGCGCGGCGAAGCTGGATCACAAGCTCGCGTTGATCGAGCACGAGCGAGACGCCCGCGCGCCGTCGGCGCGCCGCGAAGTCGATCGCATGCTGCTCGAGATGAACCAGGCGGCGCAGGCGAAGGCGGCAACGCAGAAGACCCGCCTGCACGAGCAGGTGGCCGAGAACCTGCGGCTGCGAACGCTCATCGGCGAGCTCAAGGAGCACGTCGAGAAGCTGGTCGAGCCGCCGTGGCACACCGGTACGTTCGTGCGCTTGCACGAGACGCCGCGTGGTCTGCTGGCCGAGGTCGTGCACGGCGGCGGGAGGCAGTTGATCGGGTGCGGCGACGACGTCGACCCGCAGTCGCTGAGCGCCGGTGCGGAGGTCTACCTCAACGCCGAGCGCACGGTGATCGTGCGTGCCCCCGCCGGTGGCGGCGCGGGGATCGGTGAGGTGGCCACCGTCGAGCGCCCGTTGCCCGACCGGCGCCTGCTGATCCGGGTACGCGACGCCCAGATGGTGATCTCGGCGGCGGAGACGCTCGGCCCGGTGAAGGCCGGCAATGCGGTGCGCTGGTTGCCGCACGCGGCGCTCGCGGTGGAGCCGATCCCGGCCGCCGAGGGCCTGCGGATGACGCCGCAGATCGCCGCGGGCGTGCCCGCGCAGCTGGTCGGCATCGACGTCGGGGACCTCATCGACCGGGTGACCGGCTGGGCCGCGAGTCCCGCGGCCGCGCAACGCTATCGTCTCAACGGCAATCGCTCGGTGCTGATGCACGGGCCCGCGGGCTGCGGCAAGACGCTGATCATGCGCAGCATCGCGCACGCGCTGAGCGAGCGCACGGGTCGGCAATGCCGGGTGGACATCGTGAACGGCAGCGAGCTCGAATCGCCTTACGTCGGCGAGACCCAGCAGAACATCAAGCGGCGCTTCCGCGAGGCCAACGAGCACGACGGGCCGGCGATCATCTTCCTCGACGAGGTCGAGGCCGTCGGGCGCATCCGTGGCGGTGCGTCGGCGCATTTCGCTGACAAGTTCCTGGTAACCCTGATGACGGAGCTCGACGGCATCGAGCCGCGCAGCCAGGTGGTGGTCATCGCCGCCACCAACCGCAAGGACCTGCTCGACCCGGCGTTCCTCGAGCGGCTCTCGGCGCTCGAGCTGCACGTGCCGCGTCCCAAGCAGGCCGCGGCGCGCGAGATGCTCGAAGTGCATCTGCCCGAGGACCTGCCGTACCGGCCCAACGGCGCCCAGGCGCCCGACACGCGCCAGTCGTTGGTCGAGTACGCCGTGGCGCGCCTGTTCTACCCCAACGGGCGCAACGACGTCGCGCGTCTTCGCTTTCGCGACGGCACCACGCGGCTGGTCGCCGCCCGCGAGCTGATCAGCGGCCGCCTGATCGAGCAGATCTGCGTGGCCGCACGCGAGCAGGCGTTCCTGCGCGAAGTTCGCAACGGCCCGCCCGGCTTGTGCGCCGCCGACATGGAGGTCGCCGTGGCCGGCGCGCTGGCGCGCCTGCGCAGCGAGCTCAGCATCCACAACGTGCGCAGCCACCTGGAAGACCTGCCGGCGGACGCCGACGTCATCGCCGTCGAGTCGATCCGCGCGCACGCGGACGAGCCGGGTGCGGCCGCCGAAGTGGTGGCGGCGTGAGCGCGGGGCGACAGCCCGGCCTGCGGGTGGCGAAGCTGCTGGGTGAGGACGTCGAGTTCAGCAACGCGATCGAAGGTCGGGCCAGCGGCGGGGGCGGCACCGGGGCGGCGGCGGCCGAGCTGCTGCTGCGCCAGATCGAGGGCGTGCCGGCCGCCCCTGCGCAGGTGTCGACCGCGTGGGGCAACGCTGGCGGCAGCTACCGGCCCGCTTCCGCCTACGAGCCGTGGGTTCCCGCCGTCCCCGGCGAGCCGCTCGGGGCCGGCGAGCCGTACTCGCCGCAGTATTCGAACGACGCACCGGTCGCGCGCTCCGTGTGGGTGGGCGCCGCCCCGGGCCATGGCGACACCGTGCAGGGCATCGCCACGGATTCGGGCCACGTCGGCGCCTGGTTGGGCTACGACCCGCAGGACAAGGGCCGCCGTTACCTCACCGGGAACGGCGGCTGCGCCTACGAGGATCTCGGGCACGCCGAGGTCTGCACCCCGGAGGTCGCGAGTGCCCGCGACTTCGTGGCGGTGGGCCTGGCCATGCGCGAGCTCGTGAGCGACGCCATGCGTGCCGCGCAGGCGCAGCTGCCGCCCGGCGAGCGGCTGGTGGTGCTGGCCAACAACAGCGACGGCCTGGGCCATTCCTACGGCAGTCACCTGAACGTGCTGATGAGCCGCGACGGCTTCCGGCGGATATTCGCCCACGTCTGCCCCGCGCTGCTGGTGCTCGGTGCGGTGCAGGCATCGAGCATCGTGTTCACCGGCCAGGGCAAGGTCGGCGCCGAGAACGGCGAGCCGCAGGTCGACTACCAGATCGCGCAGCGCAGCGACTTCATCGAGACGCTGCTCGGCCAGCAGACCACCTGCAACCGACCGCTGGTCAACAGCCGCGACGAGCCGCTCTGCGGGCGCCGGCACGCGGAGCTGGCCCGGCTGCACAGCATCTTCTTCGATCACACGCTGTGCGACGTCGCGCGTTACCTCAAGGCCGGCATGATGCAGATCGTGCTGGCAATGGCGGAAGCCGACGCGCTCGACGTCAGCCTCGCCCTCGAGCGCCCCGAGCAGGCGGTCAAGGTCTGGTCGCACGACCCGTCGCTGCGGACCGCTGCCCGCCTCCTCGGCGGGGGCCGCCTCACCGCGGTGCAGCACCAGCAACGGTTTCTCGCCGGTGCACGGCGTTTCGTCGAGCGGGGCGGGTGCGAAGGCCTGGTGCCGGAGGCGCCGCAGATCGTTGCCCTGTGGCAGGACACCCTCGACAAGCTCGAGCGCCGCGACTGGGACGGGCTCGCGCCGCGCCTCGACTGGGTGCTCAAGCGCCGGCTCATCGAGCAGGCGCTGGACGGCGCCAGCGGCCTCGACTGGGCGTCGCCGGAGGTGAAGCAGCTCGACCTGGTGTACGCGAGCCTCGACGAGTCGGGGCTGCACGGCGTCATGCGCCGCGCCGGGCTCGTCGAGCGGCTGGTCAGTGACGGGGAAATCCGCGCGGCGCGCAACGAGCCGCCGGACGATACGCGCGCCTACACACGCGCCATGCTGCTGCGCCGCTGGGGTCG
>JBFJWO010000399.1:0-5103 GCA_041623575.1 Gammaproteobacteria bacterium | reverse complement strand
GCAGCCCGGTCGGCCCGTGCGGCCGCGCCTGGTGCCCTTCGCCCAGTTACCGCGGCGCGGGTTGGGGAGCCAGGCAGGGCGCGTAGCCCTCGCCCACGCGCTGGCACACATAGAGTTCAACGCGATCAACCTCGCCCTCGACGCCGTGTACCGCTTTCGTGCCCAGCCATCGGGTTTCTACCGCGACTGGTTGCACGTGGCGAGCGAGGAAGCGACGCACTTCGAACTGCTGTGCACCTACCTCGACGCCCATGGCTGCGCGTACGGCGATCACCCGGCGCACGGCGGCTTGTGGGACGCGGCGTGCCGCACCGCGCACGATGTGCTGGCGCGTATGGCGTTGGTGCCGCGGGTGCTGGAAGCACGCGGCCTCGACGTGACGCCGGGGCTGGTGGAGAAGCTCGAGCGTGCCGGCGACGAGCGGCTCGCCACGGTGCTGCGGCGAATCTATCGCGACGAGATCGGGCACGTGCGCATCGGCAGCCGCTGGTTCCGACGGTGCTGCGAGGCGCGCGGCGTCGACCCCCGGCAGGCGTTCAGGGAACTGGTGCGTGCGCATCTCCCCGCCAGACCGCGCGGCCCGTTCAACGAAGCCGGGCGCCTGGCGGCGGGGTTCAGCACAGCCGAACTCGACGACCTGCGGGAGATGGCCGGATGATCGCCGCCGGGCTGCATCGCTCGCGCGGC
This sequence comes from Gammaproteobacteria bacterium, assembly GCA_041623575.1. Classification (GTDB taxonomy): domain Bacteria; phylum Pseudomonadota; class Gammaproteobacteria; order JAHELT01; family JAHELT01; genus JAHELT01. Next base: position 4,416 of record JBFJWO010000399.1, on the reverse strand, counting down.
CGAGGACGGGCCATTGCCGCTTGTCTCTGCGCGGCGCTCGCTGTCGCGTGCGCAACGAGCGCGGCCGAGAACGACGCCGCGCTGGTACTGAGCTTCGAGGAGTTCGAGCCCGGGATCGGGACCAGCACCAGTCGCGTGCTGATCACGCGCGACTGGCTGCGCATCGATGAGGGCGCGGGCGACGAGGGCGGCTACGTCCTGTTCGAGCGCGCCAGCGGGCAGCTATTCAGCGTCTCGCACACAGCCCGCACCGTGCTGCACATGGAGCCGGCCGAACCGGCGCCGGTCCCGGGCGGGCTGGGCCTGGAGATCGTGCGGCGGGAACCCGCCCAGGCGCCGCGCATCGCGGGGCGCGCCGTCACCGAGGTACGGTTGCTGGCGTACGGCGACGAGTGCGCGGGCGCGCACGTTGCGAGCGGCTACCTGGAGGACGCGCGCGCTGTGCTCCTGGCCTACCGCCGCCGCCTCGTCGCGAGCAACCAGGCGACGCTGGCGAACACGCCCGAGGACCTTCGCACGCCGTGTTTTCTCGGCGACGTGCACGCCGGGGACTTCGCCTACCGGCAAGGGTTTCCCGTGGCCTGGTGGGACGCCTCCGGGCGCCGCCGCGTGTTGACCGCTGTCGAACCGGACATGCCGGTCGACGCGGCGCTGTGGCAGTTGCCGTCCTACCGGCGGTTCAGGATCGGCGGGTAGGGCTCACCGCAGCGGCGGGACGGTATCGATGAAGCACAACCGGCACCCGCTTTCGTCGCACACCACGTAGCTGCCGCCTTCGTACCAGTCACCGAGCACGATTCTCTCGCGGTTGCCGTCGCGGTGTGTGGCGGGACGGTGGGTGTGACCGTGAATCAGCCGCGTCGCACCGTGCTCGTCGAAAGCCCGCGCCACCGCCTGGGCGTTGACGTCCATGAGGGTCTCGGTCTTACCTGCCATTGCCTCGCGGCTCGACTCGCGCACGCGGCGGGCGATGGCCTCGCGCTCGTCGAGCGGCCGCGCCAGGAAGTCCGCCTGCCAGGCCGGGTCGCGAACCTGGCGGCGAAACGCCTGGTAGTCGACGTCGTCGGTGCACAGGGTGTCGCCGTGCATCAGCAGCGTGGGCGTGCCGTAGAGGTCGACGAGGGTGGGGTCGGGGAGCAGCGTCAGCCCGTGGCGCCGGGCGAAGTCCTCGCCGACCAGGAAATCGCGGTTGCCGTGCATGAAGTAGGCGGGGGCCTCGCGGGCCACTCTGGCGATGCTCGCAAAGGCCCCGGCCAGCGGTCCGGGCGGCTGGTCGTCGCCGAGCCAGTACTCGACCAGGTCGCCGAGCAGGTACAGCGCGTCGATCCCGGCACCCCGGGCCTCGAGCAGGGCGACGAATCGCTCGCCGGCCTGCGGGCGGGCGCCGTCCAGGTGCACGTCCGAGATGAACAGGGTGCTCACGGCTGCTCGCGCACGGCGTCCGGCCGGCGGCGCGGCTACTCGACGAGGGCGACTTTCTCGATCACCACGCTCTCGGCCGGGACGTCCTGGTGCATGCCGCTGGCGGTGGTGCTGACCTTGGCGATCTTCTCCACCACGCCCATGCCGTCGACCACCTTACCGAACACGCAGTAGCCCCAGCCCTCGCGCGTCTCGGCGGTGTGGTTCAGGAACTTGTTGTCGGCGACGTTGATGAAGAACTGGGCGGTGGCCGAATGCGGCTCCGGCGTGCGCGCCATGGCGATGGTGCCGACCTCGTTCTTGAGCTTGTTGCCGGCCTCGTTGTGGATGGGTTCGCGGGTCGGCAGCGACTGCATGTCCGGCCCGAACCCGCCGCCCTGGATCATGAAACCGTCGATCACGCGGTGAAAGATAGTGCCGTCGTAGTGGCCGTCGCGGGCGTACTGGCAGAAGTTCTCGCAGGTCTGCGGCGCCCGTTCCTCGTCCAGCTCCAGGGTGATCAGCCCGTGGCTGGTGTGCATCTCGATGCGGGCCATGATCAACCTCCGGCTGCGCGTTTGACGCTGTTGATGATAACCGTCTCGGTGGGGACGTCGCGCATGGGCCCGCGCGCGCCGGTGCTCACCGCGCTGATGCGATCGACCGTGTCCATGCCGTCGACCACCTTGCCGAACACCGCGTAACCCCAGGCGCTGCCGGACGGGGCGCGGTGGTCCAGTGCCTTGTTGTCGACCGTGTTGATGAAGAACTGCGCGGTGGCCGAATGCGGGTCCGAGGTACGTGCCATGGCGATGGTGCCGCGACGGTTGGGCAGCCCGTTGTCGGCCTCGTTGACGATCGGCTTGCGCGTGGCCTTGCGCTGCAGGTCCGCCGTGAAGCCGCCGCCCTGGATCATGAAACCGGGTATCACGCGGTGGAACTGGGTTCCGTCGTAGAACCCGGCGTCGACGTAGGCGAGGAAATTGGCAACGGTTTTCGGTGCCTTCGCGGCGTCGAGCTCGATGACGATGGTGCCGAGGGAGGTCGCCATCGCGACGCGGGGCGCTTTCTGGGCGAACGCCGGCGGCGTGACGGCCACGGCAAGGGCGCAAAGCAACGACAGTCGGGCTAGCATTGGGGCTTCCTGGTCGAAATAGGCGAGGGCGCGATGATATCGGTATCGCGCCCCGTGTTGAAGCACGTATTGGTGTAGGATTGCGCCGCGCACCGCCCACGCCCCGCACGGCGGGGCTTCGGAACCATGGCGAGGTCTGGCGATGCTGGTCGTCTACAACACCCTGAGCAACCGCAAGGAGCCGTTCGAGCCGCTCGAGCCCGGTAAGGTGCGCATGTACGTGTGCGGCATCACGGTGTACGACCTGTGCCACGTGGGGCACGCGCGCATGATGGTCGTGTTCGATGTCATCTGCCGCTACCTGCGTGCCAGCGGCTACGACGTCACGTACGTGCGCAACATTACCGACATCGACGACAAGATCATCAACCGGGCGGCCGAACTGGGCGTCGAGACGCCGGCGCTCACGCAGCGCTTCATCGACGCCATGCACCAGGATTTCGCCGAACTCGGGCTGCTCGCACCGGACGTAGAGCCACGCGCCACCGAGTACATCGCGCGCATTGTCGAGATGATCGCCGTGCTGGTGGACAAGGGTCTTGCGTACCAGGAGCGCGAAGGGGCCGACGTGTACTACTCGGTGAGCGCCTTCGCGGACTACGGGAAGCTCTCCGGCAAGCGCCCCGCCGAGCTGCGTGCCGGCAGCCGGGTGGCGGTCGACGAGGCGAAGCGCGATCCGCTGGATTTCGTGCTCTGGAAGGCCGCCAAGCCCGGCGAGCCGCAATGGCCCTCGCCGTGGGGCGCCGGGCGCCCGGGCTGGCACATCGAGTGCTCGGCGATGTCGACCGCTCTGCTCGGCGATACCTTCGACATCCACGGCGGCGGGCGCGACCTGCAGTTCCCGCACCACGAGAACGAGATCGCTCAGTCCGAGGGCTGCAGCGGCCGGTCGTTCGTGCGCTACTGGTTGCACAACGGCTTCGTCGACGTGAACGACGAGAAAATGTCGAAATCGCTCGGCAACTTCTTCACCTTGCGCGACGTGCTCCAGCATTTCCGCGGCGAGGAGATCCGGATGTTCATCGTCGCCAGCCACTACCGCAGCCCGCTCAACTACGCCGAGTCCAACCTCGCCGAGGCGCGGGCAGCGCTGACCCGCTTGTACACCGCGCTGCGCGGGCTGGGCCCGGCGCCGGCGGGCGCGCCCGAGCCGGGCGACTACGAGGCGCGCTTCCGGGCGGCGATGGACGACGATTTCAATACCCCCAACGCGCTGGCGGTGCTGTTCGAGCTGGCGCGCGACCTCAACCGCGCGCGCGACAACGACGACGAGGCGCTCGCGAACGGGCTGGGTGCGCTGCTGCGCCGGCTCGGCGCCGTTCTCGGTTTGTTGCAGCGCGAAGCCGAGGACTACCTGTCGGGCGACGGCGAGCACGGCCTGGCGTCGGAGAGAATCGAGGCGCTCGTCGCCGAGCGGGCCGCCGCGCGCGCGGGGCGCGACTGGCAGCGCGCCGACGCTATTCGCGCCGAGCTCCTGGCTGCGGGCGTGGTCCTGGAAGACGGCGCCGGCGGCACGGCCTGGCGTCGGAAATAGCCGGAATGTCGCGCCCGCGGCACGTTTGACCGCTTCCGGGCGAGCGCGTAAACTCCGCCACCCTGCGCGGCCGAGCGGCACTCGCGCCCGGCGCGGGACGCGCACGACGGGGCATGGCGCAGTCTGGTAGCGCATCTGCTTTGGGAGCAGAGGGTCGGGGGTTCGAATCCCTCTGCCCCGACCAACAACCGGCAACGGGGCTTCCCAGGCTTGGGCCCGATCGTCCCGCCGCAGGCGGACCCCGCAGGGGCGAGGGCCCTGGCCCGAGTCATCCTTGCCGGGACACCGGCGGGATGAGAGGATCGCGCGGCGTGCGGCGCCCGTAGCTCATGTGGATAGAGCATCG
>JBFJWO010000398.1:0-5104 GCA_041623575.1 Gammaproteobacteria bacterium | reverse complement strand
GGTCGTCGAGACCCTCGAGGCGCTGCAGCTGAGCGACCGCGCTCACCACAAACCCGAGCAGCTTTCCGGCGGCCAGCGCCAGCGGGTCGCGATCGCGCGCGCCACGATCACCGAGCCGGCGGTGCTGCTCGCCGACGAGCCGACCGGCAACCTCGACAATCGTTCCGGGCGCGACGTGATCGATGTGCTCGAAGCCCTGAACGGGCGCGGCATCACCTTGATCGTGGTCACCCACGACGCCGAACTCGGGGCCCGCGCGACCCGGCGTATCCTGATGCGCGACGGGCGCATCGAATCCGATACGCGGCGTTGACGTGCGTACCCTCGGCCGTGACGTCTCACGCTACGCCTGGCAGGCCGTGCGCGGCTATCCCAGCCGCTCGCTCCTCATGCTGCTCGCGATGTCGATCGGCGTCGCGGCCGTGGTGGTGCTGACGTCGCTGGGCGAGGGCGCACGCGGCTACGTGCGCGGCGAGTTCGCCTCGCTCGGCACCAACCTGGTGATCGTGATCCCGGGGCGCTCGGAAACGGCCGGGTTCAACCCCGGAAACATGCTCTCCGAAACGCCGCGCGACCTGACGCTGGACGACGCGCGCGCCCTGACCCGCAGCTACGGCGTGCGCCGCATCGCGCCGCTCAACATCGGCGCGGCCATGGCCTCCTGGCAGGGCCGTCAGCGCGAGGTGCCGGTGCTCGGCTCGAGCAGCGAGTTGCCGGCGATCCGGCACTGGGAGCTGGCCCAGGGCCGGTTCCTGCCGCGCACGGAACTCGATCGCGCGACGCCGGTGTGCGTGATCGGCGCGAACGTGCGCGCGGAGATCTTCGGCGCCGAGCGCGCACTCGGCCAGTGGCTGCGGATCGGCGACCGGCGCTTTCGGGTGATCGGCGTGATGGCCTCGGAGGGCCGCTCGATCGGCATCGACGTGCAGGACGTCGTGATCGTCCCGGTGGCTTCCGCGCAGCAACTGTTCAACACGCCCTCGCTGTTCCGGGTACTGGTTGAAGCGCGCTCGCGCGCCGAGATCGAACCGGTCAAGCGCTTCGTCCTCGATACCCTGCGCGAGCGCCACCAGGGCGAGCGCGACGTGACGGTCATCACCCAGGACGCGGTGCTGGCGACCTTCGACCGGGTCCTTTCGGCGCTGACCTACGCGGTCGCCGGGATCGCGGCCATCAGCCTGGTGGTCGCCGGCATCCTGATCATGAACGTGATGCTGGTCGCGGTCTCGCAACGCACCGCGGAGATCGGGTTGCTGAAAGCGCTCGGCGCGCCGCCGGGCGAGATCCTGGTGCTGTTCCTCGCCGAGGCGGCGCTGCTGTCCTCGCTCGGGGCGCTGGCCGGGCTGACGCTCGGGCAACTCGGAAGCCTCGCCATCCGCCAGGCGTTCCCGGCGATTCCCGCCTACGCCCCGGCCTGGGCAGTGACGGCCTCGCTGCTGGTGGCAGTGCTCACCGGCCTCGCCTTCAGCTACCTGCCGGCACGCCGGGCGGCGCGCCTCGACGCCGTGCTGGCACTGACCCGGCGCTGAACCGTGCTGCTGCGCGACTTCGCCCTGCTCACCGGCTCGTCGCTCGTCGCGCACCGGTTGCGCAGTTTTCTCACCATGCTGGGCATCGCGGTCGGCATCACCGCGGTGGTCCTGCTGACCTCCATCGGCGAAGGCGTGCACCGCTTCGTGCTCGATGAGTTCACCCAGTTCGGCACCAACCTGATCGCGATCAACCCGGGGCGCACCGCGACTCAGGGCGCGAGCATGGGCGTGTTCGGCGCCGAGCGGCCGCTGACCATCCGCGACGCCGAGGCGTTGAAGCGCCTCGCCGGCGTCCTCGGCGTGGTGCCCGTGGTGCAGGGTAACGCCGCGGTCGGGGCCGCCAACCGCGCGCGCCGTGCGACGGTCTACGGCGCCGGCTCGCAATGGCCGGAGACCTTCAACATGCGCGTGCGCTCGGGCCGCTTCCTGCCGGACGACGACCCGACGGCGCCGCGCGCGCTGGCCGTGCTCGGCAGCAGGATGCGCGCGGAGTTGTTCGGCGCGCGCAACCCGCTCGGCCAGCGCATCAGCGTCGGCGGCGACCGATACCGCGTGATCGGGGTGATGGAACCCAAGGGCACGGTGCTCGGCTTCGACCTCGACGACACGGTCTACATCCCCGCGGCACGCGCGCTGGCGCTGTTCAACCGCGACTCGCTGGTCGAGATCGACGTGCTCTACGCCGCCGACGCCGACCTCGACAAACTGCTCGAGCGCATCGACACGACCCTGGTCGCGCGCCACGGTCGCAAGGACTACACGGTCACCACCCAGCAGCAGATGCTGGACGTGCTCGGCTCGGTGCTGAACGTGCTGACTTTCGCGGTCGCCGCGATCGGCGCCATCTCGCTGCTGGTCGGCGCCATCGGCATCGCCACCATCATGACCATCGCGGTCAACGAACGCACCGGCGAGATCGGCCTGGTGCGCGCGCTGGGCGCCCGCCACGGGCAGGTGCTCGGACTGTTCCTGGCCGAAGCCACGGTGCTGGCGTCGCTGGGCGGGCTGGCCGGTCTGGCGCTCGGCATCGGGCTCGCGCAACTGCTGCACGTCGCCGTGCCGGCGCTGCCGGTGCACACGCCGTGGGCCTACGTGATGGCCGCGGAGTTGCTCGCGGTGTGTATCGGCTTGATCGCGGGCGTGCTGCCGGCGCGACGCGCCGCCCGCCTCGACCCGATCGAGGCCCTGCGCGCGGAATGAGTACGGGCCGCCACTGCAGAAACCCCATCGGGGTGCCGCAACCGGCGCGGCCGCCGACGTGACGGGCGCGATAGACTGGGTGCAGGATCGGCGTCGCGGCCTGCCGCAAACGACAGGGAGGAGATCTTCATGAGCATCACGCCCGCAATACTGGTCGCCACGGTCGTGGCGCTCGCCGGGACGGTGACCGCCCGCGCGCAGGAAAGCGGCGAACGGGTCACGGTACGCACCGCCGTCGCCCAGGATTTCTACGCCGCGGGGCGCGTCGTCGAAGTGCTCGCGCCGATCTCGGGCGATGCGGTCCTGGCCGGCCAGGAGGTGGTCGTCGCCGCGGAGGTGACCGGGGACCTCATCGCCGCCGGCGAGTCCGTGGTGGTGCGCGCCCCGGTGGGCGACGACCTGCGGGTCGCAGGACGCAGCATCGCCCTGGAGGCGCCCGTTGCCGGGCACGCGGTGGCGGCGGGCCAGGATGTCTCCCTGCTCGCTTCGGGGCGGGTGGCGGACTGGCTGTGGGTCGCGGGCCAGGAGGTGACCATCGACGGCACGGTCGGTGGTGAACTGCGCGCCGCCGCCTCGCGCGTGACAGTTCGCGGGCGCATCGACGGTGACGTGCTGCTGGCCGCGGAGGCCGTCGAGATCGCCGATGGCGCCTCCCTCGGCGGCGACCTGATCGTCGAGAGCCACGCCGAACCGGTGCTCGGCGCGGGCGCGCAGATCGCCGGTAATGTCATTCGCCGCACGCCCGATGCCATGCCCGGCCCGCCGTCCGACACCGGCCTGCCGGGCGCGCTGGTGCTCGGGGTAGCGCTGCTGGCGCTGCTGGCGGCGCTGCTCCTGGCACTGCCGCAGCCCATGGCCGCGGGCGCCGCGGCGCTGCGCGAGCGCCCGTTGGCGGCGCTTGGCCTGGGCGCGGCCGTCTTGCTGCTGGTGCCGCTGGCGGCCCTGCTGCTGATCGTGACCGTGGTCGGCGCACTGATCGGCTTCGCGCTGATCGCGCTCTACCTGCTGGCGCTGCCGGTGGGCTACGCCGCCGGCGTGTCGGGGCTGACGGACGCGCTCGCACGCCGCGCCGGCTACCCGGACCTCGGGGTCGGCCGACGCCTGCTGGCGCTGGCGGCGACCCTGCTGGCGCTGGGGGTGCTGGCACAGGTGCCGGTGGCCGGGCCGCTCGCGCTGCTGGCCCTGTGGCTGACGGGAATCGGCGCGATCGTCCTCGCACTGGCAGGGACTCTGCGCGCCAGGGCCGGGGCTGCGTGAGCGAGCACTCCGACGACGGTCTGGCCGACTACTACGCCCGTCGCGCCGCGCAGTACGAACGTATCTACGCCCGGCCCGAGCGCCAGGGAGACCTGCGCGAGCTCGAACGCCGGGTGACGGACCTGCTGGCCGGGCGCAAGGTGCTGGAGGTGGCTTGCGGGACCGGCTACTGGACCGCTCGAGTGGCGCGCCGGGCCCGCTCGGTGCTGGCCGCCGACGTCAACGACGAAGTGCTGCAGATCGCGCGGCGCAAGCCGGTGCCGCCCGGGCGGGTCGAGTTCCGCCGCCTCGACGTCTACCGCACGGCAAGCCTCGGGCGGCGCTTCGACGGCGGCCTCGCGGCGTTCTGGTGGTCGCACGTGCCACGCCGTCGCCTGCGCGCGTTCCTCGACGCTTTCCACGCGGCACTCCTGCCGGGCGCGCGCGTGGTGTTCCTCGACAACCGCTACGTCGAGGGCAACAGCACGCCCCTCGCCCGTACCGACGGACACGGCGACACCTGGCAACGCCGCAGCCTCGACGACGGTTCCGTCCACGAAGTGCGCAAGAACTTCCCGTCCGGCGACGAACTCGGGACGGTCCTCGCCCCGTGGGCGGACAACCTGGCGGTGAGTGAGCTCACCTACTACTGGTGCGCGGCGTACGACCTGCGCGCGTCTGCGGGTGATCGGGCGGCGCCGCTCCCCGATCGGCGATGACGTCGGGCGGCGGGCGGAGAACGCACGGGTAGGCGGTTTTCGCGGCCAGGAGTGTCGGTGCGGCGGCACGCGGACCCCCGGCGATCGGCTACCATTGCGCCGATCGCGCCGCACGACCCGCTCCGCGCAGCGGTGCGCCGCCGCCACCAGAGCAACCCGAAGGAGTCCCCGGACCGTGGCCGCCAACGATTCACCCACGCTTCCCGATCCCGGGCGCTTCAGCGACGACCCGCTGCGCTCGTACACCTTGCCGGGCCGCTACTACCACGACCCGCGGGTGTTCGACCTCGAGATGCACCGCATCTTCTACCGCTCCTGGCAGTACGTCTGCCACGGCTCGCAACTGCGCCGGCCCGGAAGCTTCGCGGTCAGGGACATCGGCGAGCAGAGCGTGGTCGTGGTGTGCGACGAGGACGG
>JBFJWO010000397.1:0-5120 GCA_041623575.1 Gammaproteobacteria bacterium | reverse complement strand
CGGCGTGCTCGACCTGATCGAGCCATCACACATCGTTGCCACCCGGCCCGAGGCGCTGGAGCGCGCGGCCGCGTTGCGCACGCCCGGGCGCACGGCCGCTTGACCGCGCGAGGCGCCGGGAAACCCCTGCATGGCGCCCCGCGCGAGCACGTCGGCGGTCGCCGTCGGTCGAAGTCGCGCCCCGGGGAGACAGAGCGCCCGCCTGCACGGCTTTCGACACCCCCTTTGTACTTCTCGATCGACAGCGCGGACCGGTGTTCGGGTAACCCGGCCCGCGCGTCGGCGGGCCGACGGCAGGCGCGGCGTCGCGCAGCCGAAAATCCGCCAAGGCGCGCGCTGGCGTCGTTGTCCGGACCGGACTACACTCGATCGCCCGCGCGCCCGAGGAGTCGTGCGTGCGACCGACGACCTGCCGGTCGGCCCGGGTATCGCCCGCGGGCCCGGCGCAACCCGACGAACACCCGCAACGACGATGAGCGAGCGACGCGCCGAACTCGACGGTCTGGGGCTGGCATCGGCCGAAGCCTGGCGGGGCCCCGCGTGACAGCCACGCGTGATCGACGGTCCGCCGGCGGCAGAAATCGTCGGCGACATGCTCTGCGAGCAAGCGCACTTCGGCAGGCTCGGGCGCACAGACGCGCGTTTCGTCGGGGGCTGGCGTGGCGCTGACGCCCCTGCAGGTCGTGATCCTCGGCGCCGGCGGCATGGGTGCGCTGTTCGGCGCGATCCTGCAGGACGGCGGTCTCGCGGTCACCCTCGTCGACACCAACGAGGCGCATCGCGAGGCGGTGCGCCGCCGGGGGCTGCGCATCCGCGGCTTCGGCGGCGAGCGCACGGTGCACATTCCCATCACCGGCGATGCGGGCGAGATCGAGCGCGCCGACCTGCTGCTGTTCCAGTGCAAGTCCTACGCGACCCGGGCCGCCGCCGAGGCCGCCCGTCACCTCGCCGAGAGCGGAGCCGATGCGGTCAGCTTCCAGAACGGGCTCGGCAACGAGGAGGCCCTCGCCGAGGTCCTCGGCGAATCGCGGGTGCTCGGCGGCCTGACGGCCATGGCCGGCCACCTGGAAGCGCCGGGCGTGGTGCGCGATTTCTCGCGCGTGCCCTCCTATCTCGGCGAGCTGCGGGGCGGTCTCTCGCCGCGCGCCGAACGCATTGCGGCGCAACTCAGCGCGGCGGGGCTGGAGACGCACGCGAGCGCCGACATCCGCACCGAGATCTGGAAGAAACTGCTGGGCAACATCGCCATGAGCGCGGCCTCCGGCGCCACCGACCTGACGTCGATCGAGGTCCTGCGGGTGCCGGCGCTGCGCGAGACCTGCCTGCGCGCGCTCGACGAGGGGCTGGCGGTGGCGACGGCCTGCGGAATCGTGCTTGAGCGCGCGGCGGCATTGCGCGGGCTCGACACTATCACCGAAGCCGGCGGCACCGGCGACAACAAGTCCTCGCTGTGCGTGGACGTGCTGAACCGCCGCCCGACCGAAGTCGAGTTCATCTACGGCTCGGTGATCCGCCGCGCGCGCGACCATGGCGTGCCGACGCCTACGCTCGACACCTTGTACGCCCTCATCAAGGGCCTGGAGAGTCATTACCTGTGAACGAACACCCCGCAGCCGAGGGCGCTGCGCGCGACCTCGAGGGCAAGGTCGCCGTCGTCACCGGCGGTTCACGCGGCATCGGTTTCGCCTGCGCCGAGGCGCTCGCCGCACGCGGCGCGAAACTCCTGCTCGCCTCCTCCAACGCCGAGCGCCTCGCGCAGGCCGCGGCGAGGATCGGCACCCGTCACGCGGAACCGGCGGTGTGCGCGGGTGACCTGCGCACACTGGCCGCCTGCGAGGCGCTCGCGGCAGCGCTCGACGCGACCTACGGGCGCTGCGACATCCTCGTGCACAGCGCCGGCGCCACCAAGGGCGGGCGCTTCACCGAGCAGGCGGACGAGGAATGGCTGGACGGGTTCGCGCTGAAGTTCCACGCCGCCGTGCGCGTGGCGCGGGCGCTGTGGCCCCGACTGGTGGCGAGCCACGGCACCGTGGTCAACATCGTGGGCGGCTTCGCGCGCACCCCCGCGGCCGATTTCATGGTCGGTGGCGCGGTCAACGCCGCGCTCGCGAACTTCTCCAAGGCGCTCGCCGCGCAGGGCCTGCGCGACGACGTCAACGTCAACTGGATCCACCCGGGTCTCACCGTCACCGAGCGCCTCGAGGAGATCTTCGAGCGCCGCGCGGCGCAGCAGGGCAGCAGCGCGCAGGCCATCCTCGACGCCACCGTGCGTGAGGAAGGACTGCGCCGCCTCGGCCAACCGGGCGACGTCGCGGAACTGGTGGCGTTCCTGTGCTCGCCCGCCGCACGCCACGTGCACGGCACGGCGATCTGCGTCGACGGCGGCGGCAGCAAAGGTGTGTACTAGCACGAACGTGCCGCTGCGTTCGATCCCGTCCTCGAGCAGCAACAGCTCGCGGGCGGCGAATCCTCCATCATCCCGGGCAACCGGCGCACCTCTTGCGTCGGAGGGCGCCGGCGGCTTCGGCGGTCGGCCGGGCGCTCAAGGCTGGTTGGGTACCCACTTGATGAGGTGCACGCCGACCGCGACCAGGGTGTCGTCCTGGTTGACGACACGGATGTCGGCGCTGCTGCGCCGTCGTTCGGGCTCGATCGCGCCGATCGTGTAGTGCACCGTGATGGTGTCGCCCAGGAACACGGGCTGGACGAAACGCAGCCGGTCGTAGCCGAGCGACACCGGTGTCTCGTCGGCCTCGCGGCTGGCGGCGACCATCAGGCTCGAGGCCGTCGACATGTAACCGACCAGCAGCGCGCCGTGCGCCATCAACCGACCGTAGCTCGACTTCTCCATGTAGGCCTTGTTGACGTGATTCGGTGCCAGGTCGCCGGTGATGCCGGCGAACAGGTACACGTCGGACTCCGACACGGTCTTGCTGAACGACACGCTCTGCCCGACGGCGACGTAAAACTGCGACATGCCTGCCCCCTGTTGCTAGACTGCGCGACCGTAGTACGGACCGGGCGCAGGCGTCAAACGGCGCGCGCGAAGGAGCATGGCTTGAGTTTCGATCTGTCCGGGCACAACGCGGTGGTGACCGGCGCCGCGCGCGGCATCGGCCTCGGTATCGCCGAGCGCCTGGCGCAACTCGGGGTGCGCGTGTGCGGCTGGGACCGCGACCCTTCCCCCGCCGCCGGCCACCCGGCGTTCGCCGAAATGCTCACCGTCGACGTCGCCGACGAGACCTCGGTCGGCGCCGCCGCGGCGAACACGCTTGAGCGCTTCGCCCGGCTCGACATCCTGGTCAACAACGCCGGCGTGAACGGCCCCACCAAACCGGCCTGGGACTATTCCCTGGCCGAGTGGCAGCGGGTCATCGACATCGACCTGACCGGTGTGTTCCTGTGCTCGCGCGCGTTCGCCCCGCACATGCGCGCCAACGGCTACGGGCGCATGATCACGGTGGCCTCGATCGCCGGCAAGGAAGGCAACCCCGACGCCTGTGCCTACTCCGCCGCCAAGGCCGGCGTCATCGGCTTTTGCAAGGGTCTCGCGCGCGAACTGGTGGACGCCGGCGTCACGGTCAACTACGTCACGCCGGCGATCACCGAGACGGACCTGTTCGCGGAGATGGACGCGGCCTACATCGCCGATCGCAAGGCGCGCATCCCGCTCGGCCGCTTCTGCCGCATCGAGGAGATCGCCGACATGGTCGCCTGGATCGCCAGCCCGCGGTGCAGTTTCACCACCGGGGCGGCGTTCGATGTCTCGGGCGGGCGAGCGACCTACTGATGGCCGATCTCGCGCGCCTCGCCGTCCACCAGGTCACGCTGCTCGAGCAGTGCGACTTCGACCAGAGCATCGCCGCCTTCGACCGCCACGGCATCCGGGCCACGGCGGTGTGGAACGACAAGCTCGAGTCGGTCGGCCCCCGCCACGCGGCGCGGGTGCTCGACGACCACGGCATGACCGTCACCGCACTGTGTCCCGGCGGGCTGCTGACGAACGCGAGCCCGGCGCGGTTCGCCGCCGCGCTCGAAACGAACCGGCGCCTGATCGACTCGGCGGCGGAGATCGGCGCGCGCGCCCTGGTCGTCATCACCGGCGGACTCGACGAAGGCGATCACGACCTCGAGCGGGCCCGGGCCCGTGCGCTCGAAGGGCTTGCCCAACTGATCGCGCCGGCACGCGCGGCCGGGATCCGCCTCGCGCTGGAACCGCTGCACCCGATGGTGTGCGGCTTGCGCTCGGTGATCTGCACCTTGCGCGAGGCCAACGATTTCTGCGACGCGCTGGCGGCGCCCGACGTGATGGGGATCGCGCTCGACGCTTACGCGGTGTGGTGGGAGGGCGACCTCGCCGCCGAGATCCGCCGCGCCGGGCAGCGCATCATCGGCTTTCACGTCAGCGACTGGCTGCGCGACACCTGCGACGTGCGCCTCGACCGCGGCATGCCCGGCGACGGGGTGATCGATATCCCCGGGATCCGCCGGACCCTCGAGGAGAACGGCTACCAGGATTTCTGCGAGATCGAGATCTTCTCGGCACGCAACTGGTGGCAACGCCCGGCCGACGAGGTGCTGGACGTCATCAAGGCGCGTTTCCTGACCCACGTGTAGAACCGCAGGCGCCGGAGCGCCCGCCACGCGAGGCACCTGACCATGGCAGTCCGCTTCACCCCGGGAAAGAACATCGCCCTGAAAGTGCCGACCCACGAATTCGAGCGCACGGTGCGCTTCTACCGCGACGTGCTCGGCTTCGCCGTGGCCGCCGACAACGGCTCGCAATGCCCGAGCGTGGTGTTCGAGTTCGGCGACAAGCACCTGTGGGTCGACCCGGTGGCGACCCTGAGCCAGGCCGAGATCTGGCTGGAAGTCGTGACCGACGACCTGGCGGCGGCGGCGCAGGCGCTGAACGCGGCGGGCTGTGTTCGCCGCGACGAGATCGAACCGCTGCCCGGCGACCTGCGCGCGTTCTGGATCAGCAACCCGGCCAACCTGATCCACCTCGTGTGCGCCGACGACGAGTGAGCCCGGCGTTGCACATCCGCGCCGCACTGCCGGCAGACCGAGCCGCGGTGCGAGCCGTGCACGAGGCGGCTTTCGAGACGCCGGGGGAAGCG
>JBFJWO010000396.1:0-5155 GCA_041623575.1 Gammaproteobacteria bacterium | reverse complement strand
GCACCTCGGGTTCGCGTTGTCGGTGGGCGCGACCCTGGCGTTGGCCGCGGCCGTGCCGGCGCTGCTCGGCACCTACTGGACGCTGGTCGCGCTCAACCTGGCCATGTGGATCGCGCTGACCCAGAGCTGGACCCTGTTCTCGGGGCTGACCGGCTACGTCTCGCTCGGGCACGTCGTCTTCTACGGCCTCGGCGCCTACCTCGTGGCGGCCACCTTCAAGACGGTCCCCGTGTGGGTGTCGGTGCCGCTGGCCGGCCTCGCCACCGGCCTGTTCGCCTGCCTGATCGCGATCCCCGTGCTGCGCGTGCGCGGACCCTACTTCGTGATCCTCACGTTCGGGCTCGCCGAGCTGGTCAAGTTCGTGGTGCTGAATATCGAAACCGGGCTCGGCCAGTCGAGCCGCCTGCTGTTCGGCGCACCCGGCGTGCAGACCCTGTTCTACGCCATGACGGCGCTGGCCGTGGCGGCGACCGTCATGACCCGGGCGACGATCGGCTCGCGCTTCGGTCGCGGTCTCGTCGCCATCCGCGAGGACGAGGAGGCGGCGGAGACCGTGGGCGTGCCGGTCGTGCGCCTCAAGGTGCTGGCCTTCGGCGCCGCGGCCGTGATCCCGGGCATGGCGGGCGGGCTGATGGCCCTGCGCTCGACCTACTTCGAAGTGTTGCAGGTCTTCAACCCGCTGGTGTCTTTCACCGTGGTCACCATGGCCATCATCGGCGGCAGCGGCGACGCCCGCGGCCCGTTGCTCGGCGCGTTGTTCCTGGTCGCGCTCTCGGAACTGCTGTGGAGCAGCGCGCCGCAGCTCTACATGATCCTGCTCGGCGCCTCGCTCATCGGATTCGTGCTGTTCGCACCGCACGGTATCGTCGGGCTGCTGGGAAAGCGCCGGTGAACCTGCTGCGCGTGCACGCGCTCGGCAAGTCGTTCGCGGGCCTGCGCGCACTCGACAACGTCAGCTTCGAGGTCGCCCCCGAGGAGGTCGTCGGCATCATGGGCGCCAACGGCGCGGGCAAGACGACGCTGTTCAGTATCATCGCCGGCCACCAGCGGGCCAGCCAGGGCGAAGTGCACTTCGCCGGGCGCCGTATCGGCGGGCTGCGCCCCGACCGCATCTGCCGCCTCGGTATTGCGCGCACCTTCCAGATCGTACGCCCGTTCGCCAACCTCAGCGTGCGCGAGAACGTCGAGATCGCGTTGTTGTACGGCAGCACCAGGCGCTACGCCGGTGCGGCGCTGGCGGCGCGCGCCCTGGCGATCGTCGAGACCGTGGGTCTCGGGCCGCGCGCCGGGCAGCTGGCCGGCACGCTGACCCTGTCCGGTCGCAAGCGCCTCGAGGTTGCGCGCGCGCTCGGTACGGAACCTCGGCTGCTGCTGCTCGACGAAGTGATGGCCGGGCTGACCCCGGCCGAGGTCGGCGAGATGCTGGACACTGTGCGCACACTCAGGCGCGAGTACGGATTGACGTTGCTGGTCATCGAGCACGTCGTACGCGCGCTGGTCCAGTTGTCCGATCGCATCATCGTGTTGCACCACGGCGAACTCATTGCCCAGGGCGCGCCGGCAGAGGTCGCGCGGGACACGCGCGTGCTGCAGGTCTACTTCGGCGAGCAGGCGCCGTGAGCGCACTGCTCGACGTGCACGGCCTGCACGCCGGTTACGGCGATGCCAAAGTGCTGCACGGCGTGAACCTCGAAGTCGCCGCGAACGGCATCACGGCGATCGTCGGCGCCAACGGCGCCGGCAAGACCACGCTCTTTCGGGTGCTCGCCGGGTTGCTCGGCAGCGACGCCGGCACGGTGACTTACGCCGGACGACCGCTGCTCGGGCGAGCGTCACACCAGCGCGTCGCCGACGGCGTCGTCCTGGTCCCCGAGGGCCGGCTGGTGTTCGCCGACATGAGCGTCGCCGAGAACCTGCGCATGGGCGCACTCAATCGACGCGCACGCGCCGCTCTGCACCCCAACCTCGACACCGTCTACGAGATGTTTCCGCGCCTCCTCGAACGCCGGCGCCAGGCGGCCGGCACCTTGTCCGGCGGCGAACAGCAGATGCTCGCGCTCGGTCGGGGACTGATGGGGCAACCACGCCTGCTGCTGCTCGACGAACCGACCTTGGGCCTCGCGCCCGCCATGGCCAAACAGATATTCGACACCGTGACCCGGTTTGCGACGATGGGCATCGCCGTGCTGCTCGCCGAACAGGACGTGTACCGCACCCTGCAGATCGCAGGCCGGGCCTACGTGCTCGAGCACGGACGCGTCACGCGCGGCGACACCGGTGCCAACCTCCTGCGCGACCCGTCCGTGCGCGAGGCCTACCTCGGCGTGAGCGGGACCGGGCCGGTCCTGCCGGGTGAGTCGGGCTGACAACCCGTAGCGCCACGCCGGCGTGGGCTTTCGATGGGATTTCCCGGCGATCGCCACCGCGCCCGCACCGGGCGCGGTCTTGGAACAGCAGGCCGACACGAGTCTCGCCAACATGTCAATAGAATCGCTCGCTCACCGGTGAAAAGAAGGAGAGGCCGACGGCGACTCCCTGCAGCAGCGTCGATGCATCGATCAGGAACACTTCGACTCCCGTAACCACGCTGACGCCAAGCATTGGCGCGGTGACCAGACCGACGAAGATCAACACCACGAACAACACCCGGAACGTCCTGCGATACAGAAGCATTCCGGCGTAACCGACCAACGTCAGTGCAAAGTACCCCCACCACACGGCTTCGGGCACTGTAAGCCACGAACCCAAACCGTGGTAGGAGAGCAGTGATTGCTGGTCCTGCGGCAACCACCCATAGGACCAGGCGAAAAACCAGCTTGTGAGGTACATGATCGCACTCGCGACCAACGCGCTTCTATAGACGGTCGTAACTTGCACTTGTCATCGTCGCCCCGAAATCTGCATCGTGCCGTCGAGAGCCCTGAAAAGAATCCGCGTTGCGTGGCAGGGACCGACCGTGGTGCGGGGCATATAAAGCGTCCACCGCGCAGGCCATCTGCCAGCTTCCGGTCCCGCGGTTCGAGACACAGCTGCCGCGTTGCGCTAGACCAGCAGCGAGCCGCGAAAACCCCGGGCCGCATAGTACTTCACGTTCGCGTTCGTTCATGATCGTTGCCCGAGTCCGGTGACAAAGCGCAGCGGCGCCGCCGGTGCGCCGGTGGATCGAAACACGAGGCGCGGGCTGACCGCGGACATGTCACCTGACCCTTGAACGAGGACCCGGCGCAGTATAGCTTGCGCCCCCGTATTGCGGCGCAGCATGGCGCGAGCGCGCCGGCCGGCGCCGCAAGACGCGTTTCACCGCCGGGCGAATCGCGTCACAATGGCGAACCTCGTTGTGGCGGCGCGGTCCGGAGTCCACCATGGCAACGTTCATCATCAATCCCCACGGCCGACTGCAGGAGTGGGTGGCCCAGGAAAAAGACTACTTCGCGCAGGCCGGCCTGAGCGACTACGAACTGCGGGCGCACAGCCTGCTCACCAGGGACTCCCCCAAAAAGGCGCACAGTCCGGACCCGGTGGCCGACAACCGGTACGGCGCCTACCAGACCTACGAGGCCGGGCGCGACGCCTCCATCAGTTGCGCGTGCCACTGGACGGTCAACATGGCGGCGTCGACCAGCCACGGCCGGCTGTGGGGCGAGTGCTATTCGGTATCGCCGTGCGCCATCGTCGTGCCCGAGCACTCGCCGGTGCGAACACCGCAAGACCTGGCGGGTGTCGACATCCACGTCGGCTACCAGTCGGGCAGCCACTACACCACCATCCAGGCGCTGGAGCCCTTCATCCCGGCCGATCGGATCCGGCTGAAGTTCAGCGGCGCGCCCGCCGACCGGGTCGACCAGCTGCTCGACGGCACGGCGCCGGCGGCGACGGTTTTCGGCCCGCAACTCTACACGGTGGAACAACTGGGCTTTCGCAAGATAGTGGACAGCACCTTCATGGTCGCCTCGCTGGTGCCGGAGGGCGTCGACCTCGAGGACGTGCGGCGATATTACGCGGCGCTGCGACGCGCACAGGCGGACATCGATCGCATGCACCAGCCTTACGTGCACTACTACGAGCGCGAACTCCCGGAACGCCACGCAGCCCTGGTCGACGTGCGTCGCTTCGGCCCCGGCGAACGCCTGGTGTTCGAGCCCTACACGGAGAGCCTGTTCGAGGACACCCGGCGCTGGGTCCGCGAGCGGGGAATCTTCGAGCCGGAGGCGGCAGGCAGCAACGCGTATGGCGACGCGGTTGCCCGACTGGCCTAGGTCAACGCCGTCGTCGCTTTGCACGAACCCGACGAGGCAACGCTGAACCGTCGAACGCCACGGAGCGGGATCGATGCCAGTGTCGAGCCGTGTGCGATCCCGGTGCTGGCGAGAGAAGGCCACGGCCGCTGACGCTCGCGCGCGCCGACCCCCGGCCGCGACTAGGTTCGCGAGGCGAGCTTCGCATCCCACAGCTCGGGGTCGCGCCGGTTGAGCGCATCGTCGATGTGCACCGGGTCTTCGGTGCCGAAATCTCCGCCCCAGCGTAGTTGCGGGTCCGCGCGGACCTTGTCCAGGAACTCGCGGATCTCCGGGGCGAGCCGCCCCAGGTTGGCCCGCCTCAGGCTGCGCGAGTTGAAGAACCCGCTGCGCGACTTGAGGTTCATGTCGATGGCGTGCCCCACCAGGTGGTTCGAGCGCGACGCGGGCGCGACGATGGCGCCGCTCACCTCACGGTCCGGCTCGCGGGTCGAGGAGGTGACGAAGATCTCGACGTCGCACTGAGTCGCGAACGCGTTGAGCCGATCGAGAGCGGCGAAAAAATCGGCGTCCGCGCGCAGCTCGTTGCCAATGAAACGATCGTTCCTGTAACGCCTGATGTCGCAGGCGCTGGAGGCCTCGACCGCGGCGTCCGTCTCCGGCGCCACGACGTCGTCGGCCACCGCGGGGAACAGCGTCTCGGGCGCGAGCTCGACGAAGTCCGACAGGACGAAACCCTCCCTGCCGTCCCGCGTCCTGACCCGGTACCAGGTCTCCTCCTCCAGCACCTCCAGCTTCGATCCGCGTCGCAACGCCTTGATGACGTCGCCCGTCTTCGGCGTCTCGCGCAGGTTCAGCCCGCCGCGGGCGATTACGGTTCCCGTGCTCATGGTCGCGTGCCCTCGTCTGTTGCACCGGAT
>JBFJWO010000395.1:0-5162 GCA_041623575.1 Gammaproteobacteria bacterium | reverse complement strand
TGCTCTCGCGCGCGCCGATCGTCACGTCGCGGCTGACGGTACTGCCCAAAGTGCACTACACCGACCGTTACAACATGCTCCAGGGCGCGCTGCGCGCAACGTTCGAGTCGCCGCTCGGGGTACTGGAAGTCTGCAACTGCCACCTCGGGTACCTGGAGGCGGCCGAACGCATGCTGCAACTCGACGCCCTGTTCGGCGAGCACGAACGTCTAGCGCGCGAGGGCGGCGCCTGGTCCGGTCCCGGCCACATCCGCGGCGACGACTGGAGCGCCGGGCAGCCGGCGCCGGCAATGCCGGCTGCCCGCGTCTGGCTGGGCGACCTCAACGCCCGCCCCGAGTCCGCCGAGTACGCGCGGATCGTCGCCAACGGCTACGTCGACACCTGGACGGCGGCGGGTAACGCGGCGCCGCACCCCGTGAGTCACTACCGCGCCGGCGCCGCGACACCCGATCCGGGCCGGCGACTCGACTACATCTTCGTCGCGCGGGGTCTGGGCGCCCGGGTGCGCCGCGCGTGGGTGGACGACGACGCCCAGGGTTCCGATCACCGCCCGGTGTGGGCCGAGCTCGACTGACCGGCGGCGCGTGTGGCCGGACCCGTGGCCAGCGGGTAAGATGCCGCGCCATGGGGCAAGCGCGCGGGTGCGGGTGCGGAGCGACTACATCGAGCGCGCGGCGATGCCCGTGCCGCGCGCGGGAGACGTCATGAGCGCACCGAACTGGGACCGGTTCCTCGCCGCCTCGGGCCTCGACCCCGAAGGCGTGCGTGCGCTGCTCGGCGCTCGCGCGGTCTGCACCCACCAGCACCGCATCGATCTCGCCCGCGCGCCCGGCATCCGGGGATCGCACTTCTCCGAACAGGTCAAGCGAGACTGGACGGTCGAGGATCTGCGCGCCGCCACCGACCCGGCGGGGCTGACGCGGCGCGTGCTGGTTCAGGTCGTCGATCCGTGGGACGGTGATGCCGCGCGTCGCGAAGCGAACCTCGGCGACGTCGAGGCCCACGCGCTCGCCGCCCTGTGCCGCGAGCACGATGACTGCCTGAGCGCCGTGGTCAGCGTGGATTTCACCCTGCCGCGCGAGGCGCTGGCGGCACGTATGGCCGAACTCGGCGCGGACCCGGCCGTCTCCGGCCTGCGACTGATCCACACCCAGGCCGCCGCGCCGGGCGAGAACCCGTTCGCGGACCCGCGCTTCGAGCGCTATTGCGAGCTGGCCGGCGCCAACGGCCTCAACGTCGAGCTGCTGTGCCGCGAGGCGCCGGGGCACTACCCCAGGGTGATCGCCCTGCTCGAGAAGTTCGGGGGCGAGTGGCCGGTGGTGATCAACCACGCCGGCAATCCCGGCGGGCTCGACGGCGCGGGGCCGAGCGCCGCCTACCGCGAGTTCCTGGGCGCGCTTGCCGCGCGGGGCAACGTGGTCGTGAAGACGGCGCTCGACGAATGGGCACCGCACGCGAGCCCGGCCGACGTCTTCTTTCCTTACTGGGACGCGATGCTCGAGGCGGGCGGATTCGACTGGCTGGTATTCGAGACCAATTTCCCGGTCTGCCTCGAATCCGGTGACTACGCGGACCCGGCCGAGGGTTTGCGGGACGCGCTCGGGCGCCAGCTCGCGTGGCTCTACGAGCGCGGCTGCCAGCAGCACCTCGCGAGCTTCATGTGGGGCAACGCCGAGCGGGTTTACTGAGGCGCGAGCCCGACGCCGGTCGACTGGCGCAGGTTCGAGGCTGGCACGTCGCCCGCCCGTCGGTATACAGGTCAGAACGGCAGGAGAGTGAGTCATGGCGAAAGTCCTGGAAGGTATGTACGTGGGTGGCAGCTGGCGGGCCACCGCGAACCGTTTCGACGACCGCAACCCGGCCGACGATTCGCTGTGGGCGCAAGTGCCCGACGCCGCCCGCGCCGAGGCGCGCGCCGCGATCGAGGCCGCGCACGCCGGCTTCCCGGCCTGGTCGCGGCTCGCCTTCAACGAGCGCTCCGGTCATCTGCTGGCGGTCGCCGCGGCGGTCGAGCGGCGCCGCGACGACATCGTCGCGGCCCTGCAGGGCGAAGGCGGCGGCTGGTTCGGCAAGGGCATGTTCGAGGCCGGCTACCTGGCGGAGATCTTCCGCGCCGCTGCCGCCGGCAACTACGCCTCGATCGGGGAAGTCCTGCCCTCGGCCCACGGCAAGCTGTCGATGGCGGTTCGCCGCCCGCTCGGCGTGGTGTCGGTGATCAGCCCGTGGAACTTCCCCTGCCTGCTGAGCGCGCGCGGGCTGGCCTTCGCCATCGCCGCCGGCAACACGGTGGTGCTCAAGCCATCGGAGGAGACCCCCTACTGCGGCGGCCTGCTGTTCGCCGAGTTGTTCGACGAGGTGGGTGTGCCGGACGGCGTGCTGAACGTCGTCACCTGCTCGCGCGATCACGTTGCCGAGGTCGGTGAGGAACTCGTCGAGCACCCCTGCGTCAAGGGCATCTCGTTCACCGGCTCGACGCCCGTCGGTCGCCAGATCGCGGCGCGGGCCGGCGCCAACCTGAAGCGATGCTGCGTCGAGCTCGGCGGCAAGGACGCGCTCATCGTGTGTGACGACGCCGATCTCGAGCGGGCGTCGCAGGCGGCCAATTTCGGCAGCTTCATGCACCAGGGCCAGATCTGCATGTCGGTGGAAAAGGTGCTCGTGCAGGCGTCGATCTTCGAGGATTTCCTCAATCGTTTCGCGGCCCGCGCGGCGAAGCTCAGGGTCGGCGACCCGAGCCACGACAAGGGCAACGTCATCGGCCCGCTGATCAACGACCGCCAGCTTGCGCGGGTGGTGGAGCAACTCGACGATGCGCGGGCGAAAGGGGCGCACGTCGTGGTCGGCGGGGGAGTGAAAGGCCGCTTCGTCGAGCCGACCATCCTCACCGGGGTCACGCCCGAGATGAAGATCTACCGCGAGGAGACCTTCGGGCCGGTGGTGCCGGTGATTCCTTTCGCCGACGACGCACAGGCCGTCGCCATCGCCAACGACACCGAATACGGCCTGTCGTCGGGCGTGATGACCGAGGACGAGGATCGCGGTCTCGCCATCGCCGCGGCGCTGGACACCGGCATGTGCCATGTCAACTGCTCGCCCGTCAACGACGAGCCGCACGTGCCTTTCGGCGGCGTCAAGGCCTCGGGTCTCGGCCGCCACGGCGGGCGCTGGTCGAGCGACACCTTCACCGAAACGCGCTGGATCACGCTGGAACGCGGCGGGCGCGGCTATCCGCCGGTCTTCTAGACCCGGTCCGTTCCGGCGTCGGTACCGGGCGGCGTACCCGACCGGGCGGTCGCGTCCCCACCGGCGTCGGCGCACTGCGCGGACGATCGGTTCGAGGCCATCGTCGCGAGCCTTCGCGCTGTCCGAATAATTCAATCGCTGGAACGAATTTCTCGTGACCGATGCCGAGCGCGCGGCGCACAGAGGTTGCCGGCGAGCGGATTGCCGACGTCGGCGGGTCGATCGACGGGCACGGCTCCACGCGCGGGACAGTTCACGGCGCGAAAGCCCTCGTCGCGTTTGACACGGGCCGGCGTTGCGGCCGAAACTGCGCCCTTCGTGCCGGCGGACGCGACTGGACATAACGCGCGCATCTGAGCACTGAAAAACGAATTTCGCGTGCGGCGACACCGGGGTATCGTCGGCGGCGCGGCGAGAGGGCTTGTGACCGGACCGTCGCGGATCAGCACCACACGGGGCCAGACCGATTCCAGCCGATGCTCCTCGCGCACGCCGCGCGCACCAACGCCTTGTACCAGCCGCGTGCGACCGAGAACGTCGGCCGCAGCCCGATTGACCTGACGACCACCCAGCCGAGGGGAGCAACGTGAGTCAAACAGAAGACATCGACCTGCAGGAAACACGGGAGTGGCAGGAAGCCGTGGACGTGGTGATCGAGCGCGAAGGAGCGAAGCGCGCGCAGTACCTGCTCCGGCGTACGATCGAGAAGGCCTACGAAGCCGGTGCCGAGCCACCTGACACGACACGTACGCCGTACCTGAATTCCATCCCGCCCTCGGCGGAGCCCGCGTACCCGGGCGATGCGGAGATGGAGAAACGCATCATCCAGGCGGTGCGCTGGAACGCGATGGCGATGGTGGTGGCGGCCAACCGCAAACCCGGCGAGCCGGGCGGTCATATCGCGAGCTTCCAGTCCTCGGCGGTGCTCTACGAGACCGGCTTCAACCACTTCTGGCGGGGCCCCGAGGCGGCGGCGGGCGCGGACATGATCTTCGTGCAGGGCCATTGCGCGCCCGGCGTGTACTCGCGCGCGTTTCTCGAAGGGCGACTGACCGGCGAGCAGCTCGAGAACTTTCGCCGTGAGGTGGACGGCAAGGGCATCTCGTCTTATCCGCACCCGTGGCTGATGCCCCGGTTCTGGCAGTTTCCGACCGTGTCGATGGGCCTCGGGCCGATCATGGCGATCTACCAGGCACGCTTCATGAAGTACATGGAAGATCGCGGGCTGGTGGCGGAGAGCGACCGCAAGGTGTGGGCGTTTCTCGGCGACGGCGAGATGGACGAGCCGGAATCGCAGGGGGCGATCGCGCTGGCGGTGCGCGAGAACCTCGACAACCTGGTATTCGTGATCAACTGCAACCTGCAGCGCCTCGACGGGCCGGTGCGCGGTAACGGCAAGATCATCCAGGAACTGGAAGGCAATTTCCGCGGCGCCGGCTGGAACGTGATCAAGGTGCTGTGGGGGTCGGGCTGGGACAAGCTGCTGGCGCAGGACACGAACGGCTTGCTGCGCAAGCGCATGGAGGAGTGCGTCGACGGCGAGTACCAGACGTTCAAGGCCAAGGGCGGCGGCTACATCCGCGAGCACTTCTTCGGCAAGTACCCGGAGCTCAAGCAGATGGTCGAGCACATGAGCGACGACCAGATCTACTACGAGCTGATCCGCGGCGGGCACGATCCGCAGAAGGTCTACACCGCCTACCGGGCGGCGGTGAGCACACGCGACCGTCCGACCCTGATCCTGGCCAAGACCGTCAAGGGCTACGGTATGGGCGAAGGCGGCGAGGGCCAGAACATCACCCACCAGCAGAAGAAGCTCGCGCAGGACCACCTGGAGTCGTTCGCCAAACGTTTCGAGATCCCGGTGACGCGCGAGCAGATCGAGACGGCCGGTTTCTACACGCCGCCGAAAGGCGCC
>JBFJWO010000394.1:0-5173 GCA_041623575.1 Gammaproteobacteria bacterium | reverse complement strand
GAGGGCGCCGGCGGCTCGATCGCCGTGCCCAAGACCGAGATCGGCAACGACTTCGGGTTCTTCGCGCACTTTATCGACACCGAGGGCAACAAGGTCGGTCTGCACTCGATGGGATGACTCGTCAACGCGGACGACTCGCTGCGCGCTCGCACGTCGGCGAAGGGTGCGCGGTTGCGGCGTTGCGACCGTCACAGTAGGAGACGTCGCCGTGCTCGAACGCCAGGCCACGAAAGCTGCCGCCTTCAGGCAACTGCACCTCGCCGACGGGCTGTTCGTGATGCCGAACGCGTGGAATGCGGGCAGTGCGTGCCTGCTCGAGGCGGCCGGCTTCGCGGCAATCGGCACGACCAGTGCCGGCATCGCCTATTCCCTGGGGATACCCGACTACGAGGGAGCCTTGTCGAGAGCGACGGCGCTGGAGGAGACGGCACGGATCGCGCGCGCGGTGCGACTGCCGGTCAGTGCCGACGCCGAGAACGGCTACGGTCATACGCCGCAGGCGGTGGCCGAGTCGATTCGCCTGTTTGCCGACGCCGGGGCGGTCGGGGCGAGCATCGAGGATCATGCGGCAAGCTACGGCGCCGACTTGTACGAGAGAGATCTCGCGTTCGAGCGTATCCGGGCCGCGCGCGAGGCGGCGACCTCGACCGGTTTTCCGTTCACGCTGACGGCCCGTGCCGAGTGTTACCTGGTCGGACACCCGGAGCCGTTCGCGGAGGCGGTCGCGCGCGCCAACCTGTACCGCGAGGCCGGTGCCGACTGCCTGTACGTCCCGGGCGTCAGCGACGCCGGCACGATCAAGGCGCTGGTCGAGGAGATCGACGGTCCGCTCAACGTGGTGATGGGTCTCTCGACAGGCGCTCTCACGCTCGCCGAGCTGCAGGCGCTCGGCGTCAAGCGGGTCAGCGTGGGCGGCTCCCTGATGAGGGCGACGTTCGGCCTCGTTCGCCGGGCCGCCGCCGAGATCCGCGAGCACGGCACCTTCCGCTTCGCCGAGGGGCAGATCCCCGACCAGGAACTCAGCCGTTTTTTCGCATCGCGCCTCGCCGGCGGGGACGATCGCTGACAAGGTGCCGGGCGGCCCCCGGCGGTTTGCCGGCGCGAACGTCGTGTGGCACCGTGTGGCCATGGACCGCGAGCACATCGAGAGACTGTGGAAAGACGGGGCGAACTGGACCGGCGGCCTCTTCTATCGTTGCCCCGAGGATCCACGGGTCATCGTTCCGGCGAGCGCAGCGCGGCGTCTCGACGGAGATCGTGATCGCCCACCGGTTCGTTGAACGACAACCGCAACGGGAGGCACCACGGCGGCCATGAGCGTACAACTCGACCACACCATCGTCCCGGCCAGGGACCGCAAGGCCGCGGCGAAGTTGCTCGCGACCCTGCTCGGCGTTCCCTGGGCCGAGTCCGGGGTCGGCCCGTTCTGCGCCGTCTACGTGAACGACGGCCTGACCTTCGACTTCGACCAGGCCGAGGGCGCGTTCCCCGTGCACCACTACTGCTTTCGCGTCGGCGAGGACGACTTCGAAGGCATCCTGGCACGACTCAAGGCAAGGGGCATCGCGTACCGAAGCACGCCCCACGGCCCGGTCGACCGGCGGGTCAATACCCAGCACGGCGGTCGCATCGTGTACTGGAGCGAACCCGACGGGCATGTCTGGGAGGCGCTCACCGTGAGCTACGCCCGCCCGCCGCGAAAAGACGGGCAGTAGACGCGGTCGCCGCGCGCTTACGACACCGTCTGACCGCCTACGCCACCCGCTGGTAACGGATCGCGTAGTACACCACCGGGATCACCAGCAAGGTCAGCAGGGTCGCGACGAAGATCCCCGAGATCAGCGCGATCGCCAGACCACGGAAGATCGGGTCGTCGAGGATGAACAACGCGCCCAGCATCGCCGCCAGCGCGGTCAGCACGATGGGTTTGGCGCGCACCGCGGCGGCGCGGATCACGCTCTGCTCGAGGCCCGCGCCGCGGGCGATTTCCTCGTTGACGAAATCCACCAGCAGGATGGAGTTGCGCACGATGATCCCGGCCAGCGCGATCATGCCGATCATCGACGTCGCGGTGAACTGCGCGCCGAGCAGCGCGTGCCCCGGCATCACACCGATGATCGTGAGCGGGATCGGCGCCATGATCACCAGCGGCACCTTGTAGGATCGAAACTGCGCCACCACCAGCAGGTAGATCAGCAACATGCCGACGCC
The DNA here is from genome assembly GCA_041623575.1 of Gammaproteobacteria bacterium. GTDB lineage: Bacteria > Pseudomonadota > Gammaproteobacteria > JAHELT01 > JAHELT01 > JAHELT01. The sequence continues at coordinate 2,962 of JBFJWO010000394.1, read as the reverse complement.
GTAGGCCGCGCCCATGTCGCGGAAAGTCTCGTAGGTCACCTGCCACTCACCGTCCCACTTGAGCGCATAGGTGGCGGGATCGTCCGGCGCCGAGACGAAGTGCTGGCGCGCGACCCGCTCCACACCGTGCGCGAGTTGCTCGTCGATGCGCCCGGCGGCGTCCGCCATGCCGTACAGCGGGCTGTCGAGCTCGCCGGCCACGTCGCCCGTCACGAACACCACCGGCAGCAGGTCCTTGTGGTAGATGGTCTTCTCGAGCGGCGCACGGCGCACACGGACGATCTCCGACAGCGGCACCAGCGCACCGGTGCTCGAGCGCACGCGCACGGCGAGCACCTGCTCGATGTCGGCCTGCCCGGCCACGCCCAGCTCGGCGCGGATCGGCACGGCGTACTTGGCGTGCGGGTCGTGCAGGAAGCCCATGTCCTCGCCGCGAAGCAGCGCTGCCACGGCCGCGCTCATGGCGGCCTGCGAGACGCCCAGCAATGCCGCCTTGTCGCGGTCCAGCTCCACGATCAGGCGCTCCACGTCGGCCTCGACACTGTCGTCGACGTCGACCACGGACGGCGTGGCGGCGAGCACCTGGCGCACCGCGCGTGCCACCCGGATCTGCCCGGCGTAGTCCGGCCCGTAGACCTCGGCCACCAGCGGCGCCATCACCGGCGGCCCGGGCGGCACCTCGACCATCTTGACGTTGGCGCCGTAGCGCTCGCCCAGTGCCTGCAGCGGCGCACGCAGCGCACGGGCGATGTCGTGACTCTGGCGTTCACGGCTGCGCTTGTCGACGAGGTTCACCTGCAGGTCGCCCAGGTGCGGCGCTTCGCGCAGGTAGTACTGGCGCACCAGGCCGTTGAAGTTGATGGGCGCCGCGGTGCCGGCATACACCTGGTAGTCGGCGACTTCCGGTTCCTGCGCGACGCGCGCGCCCAGTTCCTGCAGCACCCGGGCGGTCTGCTCCACGGGCGTACCCTCGGGCATGTCCACCACCACCTGGAACTCGGACTTGTTGTCGAAGGGCAGCATCTTGAGCACCACCAGCTTGACGCCGACGAGGCCCAGCGAAACGCCGATCAGCACCAGCAGGGCAAGCAACAGGAGCACGCGTGCCGCGCGCCCGCGGCGCGCGCGCAGGAACGGTCGCATCAGCACCGTGAAGAACCCTTCGGCGTCGGGTGCGGGCAGCCACCGCCCGACGGTGCGTGCGACGATTCCCGGGCCGCTCGGCGCGTGCGCTGCGCGCCTGCCCAGTACCTTGTACGTCATCCACGGCGTGACCACGAACGCCACCACCAGCGAGATGAGCATGCCGGTGCTGGCGTTGATCGGGATCGGGCTCATGTAGGGGCCCATCAGGCCGCTGACGAAAGCCATGGGCAACAGCGCGGCGATGACCGTGAAGGTCGCGAGAATGGTCGGCCCGCCGACCTCGTCCACCGCCGCCGGGATTGCCGTCGCCAGGTCGTGCGCGCCCTCGCGCAGGCGCCGGTGGATGTTCTCCACGACCACGATCGCGTCGTCGACCAGGATGCCGATGGAGAAGATCAACGCGAACAGCGACACGCGGTTCAGGGTGAATCCCCACACCCAGGAGGCGAACAGGGTCACGGCCAGCGTCAGCGCCACCGCGGTGCCGACGATGAACGCCTCGACGGTGCCCAGCGCGAACGCGACCAGCAGCACCACCACGGCGGTCGCGAAAACCAGCTTGGTGATCAGCGTGCGGGCCTTGTCGTCGGCCGTCACGCCGTAGTTGCGGGTCACGGTGGCCTCGACCCCTGCGGGCACGAGTATCCCGCGCAACTGCTCGAAGCGCCCGATCAGCGCATCGGCGAGGACCACCGCGTTGGCGCCGGGTTGCTTGGCCACCGTGACGGTCACCGCGGGATGCAGCAGCCCACTGCCGCCGCCCACGCCGTGCCACACGGGTGACTCGGGGTAGTCGGGGCCGAGGCCGACCTCGGCGACGTCGCCGAGGAACACCGGGCGCGCGTCGTGCACCCCCACCACCAGGGCGGCTACCTCGTCGGGCTCGCTCAGAAAGGTGCCGGCCTGCACCGCGGTGACGCGGTTGTCGCCGACCAGTTGCCCGGCGTCGCGGGAGACGTTGGCGGCACTCAGGCTGCGGCGCAGGTCGTCCAGCGCGATGCCGTAGCCTGCCAGGCGTTGCGGGTCGAGTTGCACGCGCACCAGGCGTTGCGGGCCCCCGATGGTGGTCACCTGGCGGGTGCCGGGCACGCGCTTCAGCTCCACCTCGACCGCGTGCGCGACCTGCGCGAGTTCATAGGCGCCGCGAGCCGGGTCGTCACTCCACAGCGTCAGCGCGAGCACGGGCACGTCGTCGATGCCCTTGGGCTTGACGACGGGCTGGCCGACGCCGATCCCCGGCGCCAGCCAGTCCTGGTTGGAGAAGACCTTGCTGTAGAGGCGCACGATTGCAGCGGTGCGATCCTCGCCCACCTCGAACTGCACGGTGAGCACCGCCAGCCCGGGGCGGGAGACCGAGTAGATGTGCTCGATGCCCTCGATCTCGGAGAGCACCTGCTCGGCGGGGGTGCTGACCAGGCTCTCCACTTCCTGCGCGCTCGCGCCGGGGAAGGGAACGAACACGTTGGCGAAGGTGACGTCGATCTGCGGTTCTTCCTCGCGCGGCGTGATCAGCACCGCCAGCACGCCGAGCAACGCCCCGGCGATCGCCAGCAGCGGGGTGAGTTCCGAGCGCAGGAAGAACCGCGCCGTGCGCCCGGAAATACCCAGCCCGTCGCTCATGGCCGCCCGGCGGCGGACTTGAGGTAGATGCCGGCGGCGACCGGGTCGAGCGCCACCCGCTCACCTTCGCGCAGCCCGGCATGTACCACGCGGCGGTCTCCCGCCGGGGGCCCCAGGCGGACCTGGCGCAGCCACACGCGTTGCGCTTCGTCCACCACGTAGACGGCGGTCAGCTCACTGCGATACACGATCGCCT
>JBFJWO010000393.1:0-5195 GCA_041623575.1 Gammaproteobacteria bacterium | reverse complement strand
GGTCCGCGATCCCGGCCTGCGCCAGTTCCTCGCAACGCTCAGCGAAAAAGGTCGCGGGGCCGTCGCGCGGGCACAGATCGAGCACCCGCCGAAACGCCGCGGACGCCGCCGGCCAGTCGTGGCGGGCGAAACAATCGAGCGCTCGATGCCAGACGCTCAGGACGTCATCGCCCGGCGGGTCCGCGGTGGGCAGCTCGAAGATCTCCAGCACCTCGGACTTGCCCTTGAGGACGAACCAGCCGACCCGGCGGGCATTGATCTGCGTCACGCCGCGCATCGCCTCGGCGCTCGCCAGCACGTGGGTGCGGAGGTACTTGTTGAGGCCTTCGATGCGCGAAGCCGTGTTGGCGATGTCGCCGACCAGTCCCGCGGTCAGTCGCCCCGCGCCGCCGACACTGCCGACCGACAGCGTCCCGGCGTGCAGCCCGATGCGGGTGGGGAACGGCGTGTCGGGATACTCCAGCGTGAACCGCGTCGCCTCGGCCGCGCAACGCCGCGCGCCAGCGCATGCCCGGGTGCGCGCCGCCGGGGAGTCACCCTGCCAAAGGCTCGTGGAGCCGTCACCGACGATTTCGAGGAGTTCGCCGCCCTCGGCCCGTATGCACTGACCGAGCCGCTCGAAGTACGCGTTGGTGCGTCGCGCCAGCAACTGCGAGTCTATGCGCTCGGCGATGGTGGTGTAGCCGGCGATGTCGGTCGTCATGCACGTCCCGTAGATCTGGCGGGTGTGGGCGACGTGCGGCGCGTCGGTGATAACGTCCGCGACGCTGGGGGGGACGAAGTCGTCGTACGAGCTCTGCAGGGCGCCTTTCAGTCGCCGCATGCGGCGGTAGTGCAGCAGCAAACCCACCACCAGGATCAACGTGATCTGGGCCACCAGCGGGATGGCGAGCGGGAACAGGATGTCCTCGTGCGCGAAGAACCAGTAGGCGACCCCGACATAGCTCGCGGTGATCGCAGCCAGCGTGAGCAGGGCGTACCCCAGCGGCAGCAGCACGAACACGAAGCCCGCCGCGGCGCCGAGCGCCAGCAGCAGCACGCCGATGGTGCGGGGCGCCAGTTCGCTCAGCACGGCGCCGGTGCGGATGTTGTCGAAGATCGTGACGCCCACCTCCACGCCGCTCATCGCGTCGCGCGCGTACCCCGAATAGGGCGTGCGGAACTTGTCCAGCCGGGTGGGTGTCGAGATGAACGACCACCCGGCACCGACGAACACCGCGCGCCCGTCGAGCACGATGTGCTCGGGGCAGCCCGGCGAGCGCGGCTGCGGGCGGTTCGTCAGCAACTCGAGCATGGACACGCTGCACTGCATGCCCGGCGGGCCGTAGTAGTTGATCAGGTAGGTCGCCCGGCCATCGATGCCGGGCACCGACCCGATCGCCGCGTTGCGATCGCGCCGGGCGACGAAGTGGGCCGCCGCCAGCGCCGGCAGGATGGGCTGCTCGCGGTGAACCTCGTACAGAGAGAACAACCCGCCATCGATCGGCATCGGGAACGGCGCGCTGTCGCGGGCCGCGTCACGCAGAACCGGGTCCAGGGGCTTTTCCTCGATGCGCTCGATGTCCAGGGCGGCGGTACTGGCCCGCGTATGTTCCTGGAAGCGCAGCGCCAGCGTGTTGTCCGCCAGGCGCATCTGCTCGGCGAGCAGATCGGTGCCGCCGCGCCCTTCGCGAACACCCCGAGCGGTTTGCGGGCAGTCGAGCTCTGCGGCCCTGGCGCTGTGCAGCGGCGGGCCAGCGTCGCCGTTTGCGGTGAAGGCGACGTCGAGCACGATGAGCGCCGCGCCGCGCTCGCGAAGCACCTCCACCAGACAGGCGTAGAGTTCCCGCGGCAGCGCTTCGAACGAGCCGTGGCCGAAGGCCTCGAAGGTCGCGCGGTCGATGCTCACGACGAGCGAGTCCGCCGGCGCGACGCGTGGCTGCAGGACGTCGCGCAGCAGCGTCAACCACTTGAAGCCCGTCTCGCGCTCGAGATCGGCGAACTGGACGTAGGCGACGGGGCCGGTGATACCGAAACCGAGGGCGAGCAGGGCGGAAGCCAGCAGGGCCTTGAGAAGTCGCCGCAACTGCATCACGAGTGAAGGTCCCAGACGCAACCCCGTGCCATGGTAACCGAGAACGCGCTAGCCGGCGCCGCCGGGGTCGAGCGTGCCGCAGCCGCCCTTCGAGTAGCCGATCACGGCGGCGCGTTCGGCATCGACCACCGCCGGCAGGAACGAGTGCCGCCCGGTACTCGCGCGCCTTGACGTGCGCAGCACGAAATCGATGTCCAGCGTGCGGTTGAGCAAGGTGCTCGAAAAGCCCGCGGCGTGGGTCGAGTCGGTGAGGTCAATGGCCACGACGACGGCGGCCGACCTGCGACAAACCGGCGTAGCGAGCTGCAGCGCCACCTTCACGGCGCCGTCAACCACGCCTGTGCCGTGAGTAATTCCGGGCGGAAATAGACGATCATGCGCCCGTCCGGCCCGCCCTTTGCCGCCGGCGACCACGGCGCGAAGCCGTGCAGGGCCAGGCGATGCACTAGATAGGATTCTCCGGGCCGTGCGTTGAGTTCCACGCGCTCGCAGTCGGCGAATATCTCGTGACGCGTCGCACGGTAGACCTCCGTCGCATCGACCTCGTCCCAATTCCCGGGCGCCAGGCCCGCGAACAAGTCCGCGAACCGTCGGCGAATGATCTCGTGCGAGCCTTCGTAGACCACGAAGGGCGCCGCGCCCGCGTCCGTCGCGACCATCGGGATACCGAGCAGGAACGCGTGGTACTGGCGCAGGTGGCGTCGTCGTTCCGGCCCTTCCGGCAGCAGGCCGTCGAGGTGCGCTGCGTCGCGTTCACGCCGGTAGCGGAATGCGGTCGCGGATTCCGACGGCATCGGTCGCGGGTAACCCGGGTAGGCGACCGACACCTGCGCGCGGTCCCAGTCGAACCTCGCGTGGCCGAGCACGTCGGCGATGTAGTCGACGGCCACGCCTTCGAGGGCCGGTGCGCCGGGCACCGCGCCGGTCGCGTCGTTGCCGAGCGCGTTGACGCCCGCGAACCAGGTGCCGCCACAGCGCAGCCAGCGCCGGTTCTCCGGTGCCGTGACCGCTGCGCGGGCCGCGGCGAGCGTCGCGTCGATCCAGCGCGCGAGGCGCGGGTCGTGTTCGAAGCGACGCCAGCCGCGGCGCAAGAAACCGTCGTCAGCCGCCGCGCGCCGCGACTCGTTCAATCCCGCCACAGCCGTTGCATCTGCAGGAAGGTGAACGACGCCGACCACGTGATCAGCGAAAGGCCGGCGAGCGCTTCGGTGCTGGTCAGCATGCGCGCGCCGCCGGCGGGTACGATGTCGCCGAAGCCCACCGTCGTGTACACCATGGCCGAGTAGTAGACGTAGTCGAACCAGTCGTGACTGGCCGGCGAGAGCACGCCGAGGCCGAGCCAGCGCTCGGCGCCCAGGTAACCCATGGCGAAGATCCAGATCTCTACCACGTGCGCCACCAGCAGCCCGTGCACCGTGACCAGGATCATCCAGCGGTGCTGGCGGAACTGCGAAGCGATCCGTGCCAGCACCCGCAACGCCTCGTAGTGCACCGTCACGCAGATCGAGGCGAGAGCCACGGACAGCACGGTGGCGGTGAGCAGGGCCATGGCGCGTAGTGTAAGGCATTGGTCGTTACGACCGCTCCACGGTGGTGCCGAAAAAGGCGCGTGCGTGCACGAAGCTATTGACCCCGCGGGTGGGACCGGCGAGCGGCACATCCACACCCTCGGCGACGACGCGTTCGCCTGCCCCCGGTGGGGCTTCATCGAACGGGGTACAAGACACGTCGGGCAGTGTGTGGGATTGGTGCGCGCACGTCTTCGATGACGATGACCACGCAACGGGGACCGTCGACCGCGATCCGCACGGAGCGGGTCGCGTTGCGCGGGGGCGCGCGTTCGACTATAGGTGCCGGCTGCTTCGAGACCGGTTGCGCGGGCTACTGCGCCGGCAGCTCGATCGCACGCGGCGCACCGATGGCGGTGCCCTGCGCGTAGTCGATACCGAGCTCGCGGACCACCGACAGGATCTGCGCGCTCTCCACGAACTCGGCGATGGTCTGCTTGCCGAGCACGTGGCCCATCTCGTTGATCGCCTTGACCATGGTGAAATCCACCGGGTCGTGCGCCACGTCGCGCACGAACAGGCCGTCGATCTTGATGTAGTCGACCGGCAGCGCCCGCAGGTAGGCGAACGACGACAGGCCGCTGCCGAAGTCATCGAGCGCGAAGCGGCAGCCGAGCCGGCTGAATCGTTCCATGAATCGGCGGGCGGAGACCAGGTCGGCGATGGCCGCGGTCTCGGTGAGCTCGAAACACAGCCAGCGCGGGTCGATACCGCGGGCCTCGATGCGCTCGGTCACGTATTTCTGGAAACCCGGGTCGCCGATGGAGCAGCCCGAGACGTTGATCGAGCACAGCTCCGGGCGCGATCGGGCAGCGCGCCCGAGCCAGGCGAAGGTGTTGTCGATGACCCAGCGGTCCAGCACGCCGGCCAGGTTGTAGCGTTCGGCCGCGGGCAGGAACGCGCCCGGGGCCACCACCCGGCCCTGCTCGTCGATCATGCGCAACAGCACTTCGCAACGCCGCAAGGTGGCGCCGTGCGCGTCCGCCGGCGCGATGGGTTGGGCGCTCAGTCGCAGGCGCCCTTCGTCCACCGCCCGCTGAATGCGCGAGACCCATTGCACCTCGCCGCGGCGACGGGTCAGCTCGGCGTCGCCCAGCCGGTACACGTGAACTCGGTTGCGACCCTGTTCCTTGGCGGTGTAGCAGGCCGCGTCGGCGGCGCTCATGACTTCGCCCGGCGAGACCCCGGGGCCGGCGACCGGCACCACGCCGATGCTCGCACCGAGCTTGAAGGCACGGTTGTCCCAGGCGAAGCGGAAGCCCTCGACACAGGCGCGCAAGGCGTTGGCCACCCGCAGGCCCTGGCGCAGCCCGCAGTGCTCCATCAGCACACCGAACTCGTCGCCGCCGAGGCGCGCCAGCGTGTCGCGGTTGCGTACGCTCGCGCGCAGCAGGTCGGCTACCTGGCGCAAGAGCTCGTCGCCCGCGCTGTGCCCGCTGGTGTCGTTGATCACCTTGAACTGGTCCAGGTCGAGGAAGCACACCACGTGCTCGTCGCCGGGCGCGCCGGGGTTGTCGAGCACCCGGTTCAGGCGGCGCTCGAACTCGCGCCGG
>JBFJWO010000392.1:0-5199 GCA_041623575.1 Gammaproteobacteria bacterium | reverse complement strand
GGCCCTGGTGCTCGACCTCGGGCAGGCCGTCGATGTCGCGGTCCTCGAGGCGACCGTCGCGGACCACGCGCAGGCGCCCGCCTCGCTCGGTCACCAGGATGGCGCCGTCCGGCAGGAACGCCATCCCCCAGGGGTTGCGCAGGCGGTCGGTCACCACGCTGAGTTCGAAGTCGTGCAGGGCCGACTCGATCACCTCGGCGTGCGAAGCCGACGGGCCGGCGGCGATCAACGCGCCGGCGAGACAAAAGGTGCGGGTTGCTGACATGACGACGTCCAGGTTGTGCACACGCAGGCGGCGAGTCTAGCAGCCCGGCGGTCTGCGCAGGAGCGAATCCCGTGCGTCCCACACCCGCCTCATTCGCCCGCCCTGCCGCGCACGTCGGCGTAGAAAGCGAGCAGCAGCGCCCGCCAGCGCGGATCCCAGTCGCGAGCCTCGACGAAACAGGCGTGGGCCGCCGCGCAGAGCGCCCTGTGCGGGTGGCTCAACACGCCCTCGGCGTGCAGGTGCGAACAATAGGCCTCGAGCGCCTGGCCGGCGCGCCGCTCCCGGCCCCGCCGCGCCAGACGCCGCTGCGCCTGCCCGAACACGAAATGAAAGTCCTCGGCGCCGCCCGCGAAGCGGTAGCTTCGCACGCGGGCATCGGCGAAACGATCGAGCAACGCGTCGCGCCGGTAACGCCACGCCAGCCAGGCGAGGAAGCCGGCGACGAGCAGCGCGAGCCACAGCGGCCACAAGGCCAGCAGCAGCCAGGCGACGGCGGCGATCAGGACGTTGGCGGCCTCGATCACCGCCTGCCAGAAGCCGAGCAGCAGCCTTTCGGGGTCGAGGTCGTGCGCCCGTGTCTCGCCCAGCGCCTCGTCGATCTCGCGCAGGCGTTGCAGGTAGGTCTCGATCTGCTCGGCTGTGAGGCGACCCTCGGTGGGTGGCGAGAGCGTGTAGAAGGGCGTCGGCTCGAGCAGCACCCAGCCGCCGTTGATCCAGGCTTCCACCCACGCGTGCCCGTCGAGCACGCGGATCTCGTAGCGCCCGGTGATCGGGTTGTAGTGCGTTGCCGAGTAGCCGGTGGCCAGGCGGGTCGCGACGCCCTGGGTACGCAGCATCACCGCCAGCGCCGAGGCGAAGAACTCGCAATGCCCGCGCCGGGTCTCGAACAGGAACTGCGCCAGCGGGGTGCGGTCCTGGGAAGTGAACACCGACTCCAGGCTGTAGGCGTAGCCCGTGCGCAGATGCTCCTCCAGCGCGAGCGCCCGTTCGAGCGGCGAACGCGCGCCCGCGCTCACTGCGCCGGCGAGTTCGCCGATCCGCGGGTCGAGGCCCGGCGGCAGCGCGTAGTCGGCATCGCGCGGCGCCGGCGAGAAACGATCGAACAGCCGCCCGTCGCGTATGTCCAGTTGACTGTCGACGCTGTAGTAGGTGCCGCGTTCCAGCCCCGAGGGCGCTTCGAAGGTGCCGTACTCGGTGCGTTTGAGCACTGCGGCCGGGAAATAGATGTTGATCGCGGGCGCGGCAGCGGGGATCGCCGGACCCAGCGGCGCCAGCACTTCGATCGACTGCGCGTAGTTGGTGGCGTCGCGCTGCTCGTCGACGAAGCGGTACCAGCCGCCGTCGCCGCGCCAGATACGTTCGCCCCGCAGGGTGTTGTGCCAGCGCAGGCCGTCGAAGCGGTCGAACACACGCACGCGCAGGTAACCGCCGCGTTGCGCCTGCAGCGACAGCACTTCCACGTTGCTGACGCGCGCGTCGCCGGGGTCCGGCCGGGAGATGTCGAACGAGTTCTCGTCGAACCCCTGGTAGCCGTCGGCGCGGGCCCGGTCTGCTTCGTCGCCGGACGTGCTGGCACTGCGTCCGCGACCGTCGTCGCCGCGCCGCAGGTCGTCGGGCGTCGCCTCGTCGATGTCGCTTGCCCGGCGCTCCCACTCGTCGCTGAAGTACCCGGGGCCGCCGAAAGTACCGTGGCTGCCGATGAGCAACGGGTCGAGCCGCGGCGTGACGAGGTAGAGGACGAACGCGACGAGCAACCAGCTCGCCAGCACTCGCCACTGCGAGGCGACCGACCAGCGCGCCCGCCCGCCGGCGTGGTGATGGCGATCCAGCCAGGCGTAGCCGAGGCCGAGCACCAGGCACAGGGCGAACAGGGCGAACACCGCGAGGTAGGCGTCGTCGATCGCCTGCGTGGCGCCCGCCATCAGCACCACGAAAGCGGCCATCCAGCCGATCGGCAGCTGGCGGTGCTCGCGCATCAGCGCCATCGCGGCAAGCTGCGCCCCGAGCAGCAGCAGGATCAGCGCGACCAGCAGGTCGCCCAGCAGGAAACCGAACGCCGCCGCCACCAGCCCGCCCGCGGCGACGCCTTCGGCGAAGCGGTTGTCGGGTTCGCGCTCTCGCGCGCGCCAGGCGCGCTCGGCGACTACGAAGCCGGCACCCGCGATGGCGAGACCCAGCGCCAGGCCGGCGGGACCCAGCAGCGTCCACAAGGTGCCGGCGGCGGTGCAGCCGAGCAGCGCGGCCTGGGCGTGGTAGATACGCCGGTCGCGGATCAGCACGCCAGCAGCCCGGCGAGCGAGGAACGGGCGTTCACCCGGTAGCGCACGCCCTGCGCGAAGACGTCCTTGCGAGGCGCCGGCGCTTCCTCACCCGGGGCGTGGAAGCTGTCGCGCTCGAAGACGAAATCCAGCCAACAGCCGCCGCGCGCCGGCACGCGCAGGCGCTCGCCCGCGTGCCGGAACGTGACGAGCCAGCCGCAGTTCGCCACCGTCTGCAGGGCGCGCTCGATCGCCAGCGCAGCCGGCGTGGCGGCGGCGCTCTCCACGCGCGCGAACCAGTCGAGCATCGGGCGCGAGTCGGCCGTGTGCGGCGCGACCTGCAGGCGCAACGGGCGTTTGCCGTCGCTGCTCACGTGCACGGGGTAGCCGGCGCGCGCCGCGGCACGCGCCAGGGACACGGCGATCTCGATCGCGTACTCGAAAGCGCTCGCCGGCTTCTCGCCGCATTCGAAGCCCGGCTGCTGTGGCAGCACGATCAGCATCGCCGGGGTGTCGCGGGCATCGTATTCCTTGACCAGCAAACGGTCCTGACGCGCCGAGGCGCGCCAGTGCACGTGCCTGACGCCTTCGCCGGGGCGCAACTCGCGCACGCCCGCGAACTCGTCGTGGCCGCGGTGGCGGCTGAGCACGCGCTCGTCCACCGAGCGCCGCGCGCGCTGTGCGCGCGGGTCGGGCAAGCGCGGGCACTCGTGCCAGCGCGGATGCACGATAAGTTCCCGCGCACCGGCGCGTAGCTCGCGCTGGCGCGACAGCAGCCCGAACGGGTAGCCGGTGCGCACGATCAGGCGCTGCAGCCGGTACACGCCCCGGTGAAGTCCCTGCAGTTCACGCTCGACGTCGGCGGCGCGATCCAGTTGCGCGACCAGGGTCGGGGCCACGCCCGGCAGGTCCGGTTCTTCGACCAGCAGGAAGTGCCGTTGCCCCGGCGCCCGCAGGCGATAACGCAGCACCGGTGCCTCGCCCGGCGCCGCGGCGATCATGCGCTCGCGCCGCACCTCGACACCGCGCAGGTTGAAGCGGGCGAGCAGGTGCGAGAGCACCAGCGCCGCGACGCATAGCGCGACGACCGCGTAGAGCAAGGCGAGGCCGCGGTTCCAGGCGATGACAAAGCACACGATCGCCAACGCCCAGGCGAAGCGGTAGGCGCTGACATGGCGCCGCAACGGCGCGAGCAGTGACTCGAGTTCGGGGCTGAAATCCCTAGAGAGCTGCATCTAGCGCCGCGGCTTCGGGCGGGAAGTCGGGCAACGCGACCTGCTCGAGCAGCCGGCGCAGGAAGATCTCCGCGCCGGCGCTGCCGGGGCGGTCGTCGCGCAACTGGATACGATGGCCGAGCACCGGCGGCACCAGGGTCCGGACGTGCTCGGGCGTGACGTGCTTGTGGCCCTTGAGGAGCGCGAGCGCCCGCCCGGCGTGCAGCAACGCCAGGCTGCCGCGGGGGCTCGCGCCCATCACCACCCGCTCGTCGCTGCGTGTCGCCTGCACGATGCGCGCGATGTACGCCATGACCGGCTCGCTGATGCGCACGCGTCGGGCCAGCTGCTGCAGCTGCTCGAGCTGTGCGGCGTTCATTACGGGGCGCACCTCGTCGAGCGGTTCCTCGGCGAGACGCGCCTGCATGATCTTCACCTCGTCGGCCTGCGTCGGGTAGCCGAGGCCGATGCGCATGAAGAAGCGGTCCAGTTGCGCCTCGGGCAGCGGGTAGGTGCCGGCGAACTCGAGCGGGTTCTGGGTGGCGACGACGAAGAACGGCGGCGGCAGGCGATGCGTTTCCCTGTCCACCGTGACCGTGCCCTCGGCCATCACCTCGAGCAGCGCGGACTGGGTGCGGGGCGTCGCGCGGTTGATCTCGTCGGCCAGCAGCACCTGCGCGAACACCGGCCCGGGGATGAACCGGAACGCCCGCTCGGCCTGGTCGTAGACGTTGATGCCGGTGATGTCGCTGGGCATCAGGTCGGGGGTGAACTGGATGCGCCCGTAATCGAGGCCCAGGGAGCGCGCCAGCGCGCGCGCCAGGGTGGTCTTGCCGAGGCCCGGGGCGTCCTCGATCAACACGTGGCCGCGGGCCAGCAGGCAGGTCAGCAACAGCAGCACGCTCTCCGACTTGCCGAGGATCACGCCGTTGAGGTTGCGATACAGGGACTTGAGGGCCGCGGCGGGGTCGCTCGGGGTCATATTCCAACCTGTCTCTCGCCGCGCGCGCGCGGCCCGGGTCGCAAGGATAGCAGGCCGTGTCGCCCGCTCACCGCGAACGCCCGCACACAAACCGGCGCGGCTGCGCGCGGGCGCTTCAGGCGAGCTCTGCCCCGAGCCACTTGATGGCGGCCTGCAGGCCACCGTCGCCGTGCGGCAGTCGCAACGCCTCGAGCGCGAGTTCCACACTGCCGAGCGTGCCGAGGATCATGGGCGCGTTGACGTGCCCCATGTGCGCGATGCGAAACACCTTGCCGCCGAGGTCACCGATGCCGAGGCCGAGGGTGACGCCGCAGGTCTCGCGGCAGAATTCCAGCAGGGGCTGCGGATCGCGACCGTTGCGCATGCGGATGGTGGTCAGCGAGTCGGCGCGCTCGGCGGGCGCGAGGATATTGAACTCTAGCGCGCCGTCGTCCTCGCTCCACGCCTCGACGGCGTGGCGCACGGCGCCGGCGAGCAGGC
>JBFJWO010000391.1:0-5242 GCA_041623575.1 Gammaproteobacteria bacterium | reverse complement strand
TCGAACGCAGCCTGGTTGACCAGTCCCTCGAGCACGGTGCCGGGTTCGTGCCAGCCGGGGTAATAGTAGTACCGCGCGGCCCGGAACAATCCGGCTGCCTGGTCATTGAACGGCCCGATCCATTCGGTGGCGTCGATGGTGCCGGTCTGCAGGGCCGTGAACACCTCGGAGAAGGCCATCGGCGTCGGGTTGGCACCGTAGAGCTGGAACATCTTCACCCGCCACGTGCCCTTGGGAGTGCGCAGCTTGATACCGGCCAGGTCCTCGGGCTTGTTGATGGGTCGCACGTTGTTGGTGATGTGACGGAAGCCGTTCTCGAACAATGCGATGACCTTGTAGCCCTTCTTCTGCACGAGCGGTTCGAGCGTCGGCCAGAAGATCTCGGCCTCGATCTTCCCCATGTGCTCGCGGCTCTTGACCAGGTAGGGCATCTCGAAGAGCCCGAACTCGTCCACCACCGACGACATCACCGAGGAGGGCAGGGCGAAGTCCAGGGTGCCGAGCAGGAGCTTCTGCATCATTTCCTTGTCGTTGCCGAGCTGGCTGGAGCCGAAGGCGCTGACCTGGGCGCGGTCACCCAGTCTTGCGTTCGCAATCTCCACGAACTTGTTCACCGACGCTTCGAACAGCGAGCCCGGCTCGCCGACGTGACCGAACTTGAGCTGCAGCGTTTCCGCCTGCAGCGGGGCCGTCGCGATAGCGAGCGCCAGGGCGGCGCCGACCAGACGTAGGGATGCCATGTTTCCTCCTCGACGCCGAACCCGGCCGGCGTCAGTGGCGAGTCGTGGGTTGCGCGCCACCGCTGCTCTTCGGCGGCGGTTGGCGACCGCCGGAGTAAATCACACGCACCGGACGCCGGATAGCCGCGACGGCAGGGCGGCACGGGTGCGGCGGCGGGGGAGGGTGGCGCGGCCACGCGCGGGCTCCCGGCACGCTGGGCGGCAACGGCGCGCGGCTCGCACCGGCTCGACTCGCGTGGCGCCTGGCCGAATGAGGAGAGTCGGAACTCTTTGTGATAAATCACTGGATATATCTGCCATAACAATCTGTTTTAAAATGATATTGTCCACAACATGAGTTTGGTTCCAGATCGTGGAACATCGACGATGAACCGCACCCGGTATCGGGCCGTGCTACCTCGGCGAGGCAGGCATCGACGGCGCGCCGCGCGGATCGAACCATCGGCACGGGTCGGCTGCCGGCACACGAACGGTTGTGACCTCGGCACGCATGCCGGAGACTCTCGCGCCGCCTTCAGCCGGAGACCCGGGCATGCAGTTCGACGACATCGACCCCGACGACCTGCGCCGGCGTACCGGCAAGAAGTGGAGCGCCCACCCCGCGGACGTGTTGCCGGCCTGGGTCGCCGACATGGACTTCCCCCCGGCGGATGCGATACGCGATGCGCTCGCCGCCGCCGTGCACGCGGGCGACCTGGGCTACGGCGCCGTGGCGGGCGCGCAAGACCTGCTCGACGTGTTCGCGGCGCGGTGTGGGCGTCGCTACGGCTGGCCGGTGGCGCAGGCGCGTTCGGAAGTCATCTGCGACGTGGTTCAGGGTCTCTACCTCGCGCTGCAGTGCTTCACCCGCCCGGGCGAGGGCGCGGCGGTGTTGACGCCGATCTATCCGCCGTTCCTGCACGCGGTCGCCGAGACCGGCCGCCGCGCCGTGCTGCACCCCCTGGTGCTCGACGGTGGCGTCTATCGCTGCGACATCGAGGCGCTGGACGCGGCCATCGACGCCGACACCCGCATCCTGATGCTGTGCAGTCCGCACAATCCCACCGGCCGCGCGTGGCGGCGGGAGGAGTTGGAGGCGGTCGCCGAGGTCGCGGCGCGGCGCGACCTGGTGGTGGTCAGCGACGAGATCCACGCCGACCTGGTGCTCGACGGCTCGCGCCACATCCCTTTCGCGTCGCTCGCGCCGGAGGTGGAGGCTCGCACCGTCACCCTGATGTCCGCCTCCAAGGCGTTCAACATCGCCGGCCTGCGCTGCGCGGTGATGGTTGCCGGCAGCGAGACGTTGCACAGCCGGCTGCTCGAGACCCCGCGTCACCTGCGTGGTGCCGTGTCGACGCTGGGCCTGTTGGCGACGCGGGTCGCGTGGGAGCAGGGCGACCAGTGGCTGGCAACGGCGTGCGAGTACCTGCGGGGCAACCGAGACCACCTGGCCGGCTTTCTCGCCGAGCGACTGCCGGAAATCGGTTTCACGCCGCCGCAGGCGACCTACCTCGCATGGCTGGACTGCCGCGCCCTGGGGCTGTTGGAGGCGCCCGCTGCCCACCTGCTCGAACATGCGCGGGTGGCGCTCAGCGAGGGCAGTGACTTCGGCACCCCGGGAATCGGCCACGTGCGGCTCAACTTCGCCACCTCGCGCGCCATCCTCGCGCAGATCCTCTCGCGCCTGGAGGACAGCCTGGCGCGGCGCAACGCGAGTGCGGGTCGCGGCTGACGGGCCGTCGCCGGGGCCGATCGCACTGGGAATGGCGGTTCCACAACCATCTCCCTGTGCGGCCGCGGCCCGCGCGAGGTCGGGCGCTCGCCCACACGGTGTAGGCGCACCACGACGGGCGCGACGACCACCGCAACTACGCACAACGGCCTGATGCTCGCATCAAGCAACTGATCCGGGGTTGTTTTCATCGCGACGGATTCCCCTGGATCACGGCGGGCGAGACGCGTCGTGGCAGCGGCGTTTGCTGTCATTTCTTACAGGTGTCACCGCCGTTGCCCGGCCTGGGTGCTTAAACTCCTAGGCGTGTGCCGGATGTCCGGGCCGGTGCGCGGCCCCAGACGGGGTCTGGAACCCGGGCCAGCGAGTCACCAGGGAGGGAACCCGATGATCCGACTGCTGCTGGTGGACGACCAGGACCTCGTCCGTGCCGCGATTCGCGGCCTGCTCGAGCAGGAAGCCGACATGGAGATAGTCGCCGACACCTGCGATGGCGATCGCGCCTTTCATCTTGCGCGTGAGCTCAAACCCGACGTCGCGCTGGTCGACATGACCATGCCGGACACGAGCGGCGTGGAGGTGGTCCGGCGCCTGCTGCGCATGTGCCCCGCGGTGAGATTGCTGGCCATGAGCGTGCACGAGGACGGGCCGTTTCCGGCGTGTGTCCTGGAACTGGGCGCAACCGGCTACATCACCAAGGGCTGCTCGCCGTCCGACCTGATCAAGGCGGTGCACGCGGTTCACCGTGGCGAGCGCTACGTGAGCCCGGAGGTCGCGCAGAACCTCGTGCTCAAGCGCGTCGACGGCAACGACAGCCGTATTGCGATGCTCGCGCCACGCGAACTCGAGGTGATGCTGATGTTGAGCGAAGGGCGCACCCTGCTCGAGATTTCCGAGCGGCTGTGCGTCAGCCCGAAGACGGTCAGCACCTATCGCACGCGCCTGATGCGCAAGCTGGGTACCAGCAGCAACGTGGAACTGGCCCACGTGGCCTTCAGGCATGGCCTGATACAGCCCTTGCCGTTGCCCTGAAGCCCGGTCTCGCGCGCCGCGTGCCGCGCCCCCGGCGGCGCGCCGGCGGCGGGGCCGGGCCGCAGAGCCGACCACCCGGCGGGCCGGCCGCGCCGGCAGCAGGTTTTCCTCCGCCCTTTTCGCGGCACGCACGTTGGTGCCGCGATTTCTTTTCCCGTTGGGTCCGAGCGCCGCCGCGTGCGCTGACCGCCGGCACGTCACGTGGCACCATGCCCGCGTCCCTTGACGCGAGTCGCATGATGCCTTCCGGTAGCCCTTCGTTCGACGCGCAATGCCGCCGATGCCCGCGGTTGGCGGCCTTTCTGGACCGTGTCAGACGCGAACACCCCGGCTACCACGCGGCGCCGGTGCCGCCGTTCGGCGACCGGCGTGCACGCCTGCTGGTGGTGGGGCTGGCGCCCGGCATGCACGGTGCGAACCGCACCGGACGGCCGTTCACCGGCGACCATGCGGGGATCCTGCTGTACGACACGCTGCACCGCTACGGCTTCGCCAACGCACCGGAGTCGCGCGCCCGCGACGACAGGCTGCGTCTCATCGACTGCACGATCAGCAACGCGGTGAAGTGCCTGCCGCCCGCCAACAAGCCGACCGGCGCGGAGGTGCGAGAGTGCAATCGCTACCTTCGCGGCGAGCTGGACCGGCTCGCACCGCCGGTCATCGTCGCCCTCGGCCGGGTCGCCCACGACGCGGTGCTGCGCGCCTTCGACCTGCCGGCGCGGACCCACCGCTTCGGCCACGCCGCCGAGCACCCGCTCACGCCCGCGAGCACGTTGCTGGACTCCTACCATTGCAGTCGCTACAACACCCAGACCCGTCGTCTCACAGCGCAGATGTTCGGCTCCGTGTTCGCGCGCGCCCGCGCCCTTCTGGATGCTTGAGGCGTATCGCGAGCCCAGGCATCGCAGGCCTAGATGAGCGACCCGACCGCAACACCGTTCGATTCCGCCACCTTCCTGAAGACGCTCAGCTCGCGGCCGGGCGTGTACCGCATGCTCGACGCGGCGGGCACCGTGCTCTACGTGGGCAAGGCCCGCAACCTCAAGCGGCGCGTGGCCAGCTACTTCCGACCGTCCGGGCGACTCGAGACCAAGACCATGGCCCTGATGTCGCACGTCGCTGGCGTCGAGGTCACGGTCACGCATACCGAAGGCGAGGCGCTGCTCCTCGAGAACAACCTCATCAAGGAGCATCGGCCGCGCTACAACGTCGTGCTGCGCGACGACAAGAGCTATCCGTGGATCCACGTCACGACCGAGCACGAGTTCCCGCGCCTCGCCTTCCATCGCGGCGCCCGACGCGGCAAGGGCCGCTACTTCGGTCCCTATCCCAGCGCCGGTGCCGTGCGCGAGACGCTCAACCTCCTGCAGAAGCTGTTCCAGGTTCGGCAGTGCGACCAGAGCTTCTTCAGCAACCGCTCACGGCCGTGTCTGCAACACCAGATCCAGCGCTGCACGGCGCCCTGCGTCGGGCTGGTCGACGCCGCCCGCTACGCCGAGGACGTGCGTCACGCCATCATGTTCCTCGAAGGCCGCAGCGAGCAGATGATCGGCGAGCTCGCCGGCCGCATGGAAGCCGCCTCGTCGAGGCTCGACTTCGAGATGGCTGCGCGTTACCGCGACCAGATCGCCAGCCTGCGCCGCGTGCAGGCCCGCCAGTACGTGAGCGGCGAGAAGGGTGACATCGATGTCGTCGCCGCCGCGTGCGGTGACGGCATGGCGGTGGTGCAGGTGTTCTACATCCGCAACGGCCAGAGCCT
>JBFJWO010000390.1:0-5252 GCA_041623575.1 Gammaproteobacteria bacterium | reverse complement strand
TCGAGGGCGGCTACCTGGACCTCGGCGAGTTCGCCTCCACCATCGACGCGAGCACCAGCGACGCCGACGCCTTCGCCCGCGACGTCGCCGACCTGCACCCGTTGTCCGCCGAAGGCGCCTACGTGGCCGCGGTCGGGCGGCTCAACCTGATCCTGTTCTCCGTGTTCGCCAAGGCGGGGTTGTTCGTGTGGGAGGGCGAAGTGCGCGCGGACCTGGCGGGCGCCACCCCGGTCGACAGCACGTTCGACGGCACCGACCCGATGTTCGGGGCCGGCGTCGACCTGAGCCTGGGCCCGCTGGGCGTGCGGCTCGAAGCCGAGCACTTCGAACTCGACGACGACGCCATCGACATGGTGTCGGGCAGCGTCGTAATCTGGTTCTGAGGTCGGGCCGCCGGGGGAGGAAAGCGCCGGCGGCAGCGGCCCCGACGGTGCGGCGTGTCCCGTCGGCGGTCCGGGGGGACTTGATTCAAACAAACGTTTGAACTAGAGTGCCGCCCGCATGAAACGCGGGACCAAGGAGAGCATCCTCGACGCCGCCGAGGCGTTGTTCGCCGAGCGCGGCTTCGATGCGACCTCGTTGCGGGCCATCACGTCCGCGGCGCGCGTCAATCTGGCCGCGGTGAACTATCATTTCGGTTCCAGGGAAGCGCTGATCGAAGCGGTGCTGGCGCGCCGCGTGGAACCCATGAATGAGCAGCGGCTGCAACGCCTGTCGGATCTGCAGGCACACTACGGCACGGCGGCGGTCCCGCTGCGCGAACTGATCCGCGCTTTCGTGGCGCCGGCGCTCGAACTCTCGCACGACCGCAGCCACGGCGGGCAGCGTTTCATCCGGCTGATCGGTCGCTCGTTGAGCGAGCCCGCGGGCGTCGTGCACGACTGCCTGCGCGGGCACTACGAGGCGGTCAGCGAACGATTCAAGCCGGCTTTCGCGCGGACGCTGTCCCACCTGCCGGCGCAGGAGTTGTACTGGCGCATGCACTTCATGGTCGGCCTGCTGGCCTACCTGATGGCCGGCGCGGACATCATGCGCCTGATCGCGAGTTCGCGCCTGAGCGGGCCGCCCGACGGGCGCACGGCGCTCGCCCAACTGGTGGAATTCGTCCACGCGGGCATGAGTGCGCCGGCCGGCGCCGAGAGCGCCACGGTGGCCGCCGCGGAACGGGCAGCGGGGAGCGGAAGCTGAAATCGCAAGCCCGGTGCGAGCGCGCCGGGCATCGCAAGCTGTCGTGAGGCAGCGACTGGAGGCGTGATTCGATGGAACTGTTGATCTGGTTGGGATTGGTCGGCGCCGGCCTGGTGGTCGCGGCGCGGGTGCGGGCGAACTTCAAGACCTGGACGGTGGCGGTGGCCGGCGTGCTGCTGTTTACCTCGCTGACCGGGCTGCTGGCCGGGTGGGCGGCCTTCGTGGTCTGGACCCTGTTCCTCACGGTGGCGGTGGTGCTGAACCTCGCCGATCTGCGCCGGGCGCTGATCAGCGAACCGCTGCTCGCGCGCATCCGCGCCCTGCTGCCGCCGATGTCGGACACCGAGCGCACCGCGATCGAGGCCGGCACGGTCGGCTGGGAGGCGGAGTTGTTCGGCGGCGACCCGCAGTGGGAGAAGCTGCTCGCGGTGCGTGTGCCGCAGTTGAGCGAGGCCGAGCGCGCCTTCCTCGACGGCCCGGTGGAAACGCTGTGCGCGATGCTCGACGACTGGCAGATCACGCACGAGCTGAACGACCTGCCCGAGGAAGTGTGGGCGTTTCTCAAGCACGAGCGTTTCTTCGGCATGATCATCCCCGAGCAGTACGGCGGGCTCGGCTTCTCCGCGCTCGCCCACTCCTGCGTGATCATCAAGATCGCCAGCCGCAGCGGCACCGCGGCCTGCACCGTCATGGTCCCCAATTCGCTCGGCCCCGCCGAGTTGCTCTACCACTACGGCACCGAGGCACAGAAAGACCACTACCTGCCGCGCCTGGCGAGCGGCGAGGAGATTCCCTGCTTCGGCCTGACCGGGCCCGAGGCGGGCTCGGACGCGAGCGCCATCCCCGACCGCGGCGTGGTGTGCATGGGGCAGCACGACGGGCAGGAAGTGCTGGGCCTGCGCACCACCTGGGAGAAGCGTTACATCACGCTCGGGCCGGTGGCGACGCTGCTCGGTCTCGCCTTCAAGGCCTACGACCCCGATCACCTGCTGGGCGAGCGTGAGGAACTCGGCATCACCTGCGCGCTGGTGCCGACGGACACCGCCGGCGTCACCATCGGTAACCGCCACCAGCCGACCGGTTTCGTGTTCCAGAACGGGCCCAACGAAGGCCGCGACGTCTTCATCCCGATGGACTGGGTGATCGGCGGGCAGGCCGGCGTCGGCCAGGGCTGGCGCATGCTGATGGAGTCGTTGTCGGCCGGGCGCGGGATCTCGCTGCCGGCTATGGGCACGGCCTCGGGCAAGTTCGCCGCGCGCATGACGGG
Source organism: Gammaproteobacteria bacterium (assembly GCA_041623575.1). Taxonomy (GTDB): domain Bacteria; phylum Pseudomonadota; class Gammaproteobacteria; order JAHELT01; family JAHELT01; genus JAHELT01. The sequence goes on along the minus strand of JBFJWO010000390.1, from coordinate 2,797 downwards.
CGCCTACGCGCGGGTGCGCCGCCAGTTCAATCTGCCGATCGGCAAGTTCGAGGGCATCGAGGAGCCGCTGGCGCGGATCGGCGGGCTGACCTACATGATGGACGCCGGCCGACTGCTGACGGCCAGCATGCTGGATGCCGGCGAAAAGCCCTCGGTGGTCTCGGCCATCCTGAAGTACCACAACACCGAGGCGATGCGCCAGGTGATCAACGACGCCATGGACGTGCACGGCGGGCGCGGTATCTGCCAGGGGCCGAGCAACTACCTCGCCAACGGCTACATGGCGCTGCCCATCGGCATCACCGTCGAGGGCGCCAACATCCTGACCCGCAGCATGATCGTGTTCGGCCAGGGCGCGATGCGCTGCCACCCCTACCTGCTGCGCGAGATCCGGGCGGCCGGCAGCGAAGACCGCGAGGCCGCCGCGCACGAGTTCGACGAGCTGCTGTTTCGCCACCTCGGGTTCACGTTCACCAACGCGGCGCGCTCGTTCGTCTACGGCATCACCCGCTCGCGGCTGGTGCCGACGCCGGTCACCGGCATGGTCTCCAAGTACTACCGGCGCCTCGCTCGCATGAGCGCCGCTTACGCGTTCCTCGCCGACCTGACGCTGCTGTTCCTGGGCGGGGAGCTGAAACGGCGCGAGAAGCTCTCCGGGCGTTTCGCCGACGCGCTGACCTACATGTTCGTCTGCTCCGCCGTGCTCAAGCGTTTCGAGGACACCGGGCGCCCGCGCGAGGACCTGCCGCTGCTCGACTGGTCGGCGCGTTTCTGCCTGTTCCAGGTGCAGGGCGCGCTCGACGAGATCATGCGCAACTTCCCCTCGCCGCTGCTCGGCCAGGTCCTGCGCCCCGTCGTCTTCCCGCTCGGCAGGCGCTTTCGCTACCCCAACGACCGCATCGGGCGACGCGTCGCGCGCCTGCTGCTGGAGCCCTCGGCGGCGCGCGACAGGCTCACCGAGCACGTCTACGTCAGCCGCGACCCGGCCGACGTGACCGGGCGCATGGAATACGCACTGGAGAAAGTCATGGCCGCCAACCCGATCGAGAAACGCCTGCGCGAAGCGGGCGAGCGCCGCGCCGACAACGTCGCCTACGACGAGTGGCTGGACGATCTGCTGGCGCGCGGGCTGGTGAGCGAGGACGAGCGGGCGGTGCTGCACGAGGCACAGGCCGCGACCCGGCGCGCCATCGACGTGGACGACTTCGAGCCCGCCGCCGTCGGCGCGCGCGGGCTGGCCGAGCGGGCCGCCTGAGATGCGCGATCCGAACCGCAGTATCCAACGCGTCGCCGTGCTCGGCGCCGGCGTCATGGGCGCGCAGATCGCGGCGCATTTCGCCAACGCCGGGCTCGCCGTCACGCTCTACGAGCTGCCCGCCGAGGGCGGCGACCCGAACGCCAACGCGGCGCGCGCGCTGGCCGGCCTGGAAAAGCTCAAGCCGCCGGCCTGGGCCGATCGGGCCAGCCGTGGCCGGGTGCGCCCGGCCAACTACGAGCAGCACCTCGGGCTGCTCGGCGAGTGCGACCTCGTGCTGGAAGCCATCACCGAGCGTATGGATTGGAAGCACGACCTCTACGCGCGCATCACGCCCCACCTCGGCGCGCACACGCTGCTCGTGACCAACACCTCGGGGCTCGGGATCGCGAAGCTCGGCGCCGTGCTGGCGCCGGAACTCGCCCGGCGTTTCTGCGGCGTGCACTTCTTCAACCCGCCGCGCTACATGCACCTGCTGGAACTGATTCCCGGCGCGCACACCGAGGCGGGCGTGCTCGATACGCTGGAGGGGTTTTTCACCAGCGCTCTCGGCAAAGGCGTGGTGCGCGCCAAGGATACGCCGAGCTTCGTCGGCAACCGCGTGGGCGTGTTCGCCATGCTCGCCGTGCTGCACCACGCCGAGCGCCTCGGCATCGCCCCGGACCTCGCCGACCGCCTCACCGGCCCCGGCATCGGTCACCCGAAGAGTGCGACGTTTCGCACCGCCGACGTGGTCGGGCTCGATACTTTCGCGCACGTGGTGGGTTCGATGCACGAGACCCTGGCGGACGACCCGTGGCGCGAGCACTACCGTGTCCCCGACTGGCTGTCCCGGCTGGTCGAGCAGGGCGCGCTGGGCCAGAAGTCGGGGGCGGGCGTGTATCGCAAGCAGGGCCGCGATCTGCAGGTGCTGGACCTCCCCGGCGAGGGCTACCGCCGGGTGCGCCCGGCACTGACGGACAGCGTGCGCGCGGTGCTTGACGAGCGCGACGTGGCTGCCAAGTACGCCGCGCTGGCCGGGCTCGACGAGCCGCAGGCCGAGTTCCTGCGCGCGATCCACCTCGACCTGTTTCACTACGCCGCCTACTGGTTGGCGGATATCGCCCACTCGGCGCGCGACGTGGACTTCGCGTTGCGCTGGGGTTACGGCTGGCAACTCGGGCCGTTCGAGATCTGGCAGGCGGCCGGCTGGCAGGCGGTCACCAGGGACCTGAAAGAGGCGATCGCCGCGGGTCGCACCATGAGTGCGGCACCGCTGCCGGCCTGGGTCGACGACGGTCGCGAGGGCGTGCACGGCGCGGACGGCTCGTACTCGGCCGCCGCCGGCCGGGCCGTGGCGCGCTCTGCGCACCCGGTGTATTCCCGCCAGGTGGCGCCCGAGCGCGTGCTCGGCGAGCCCGGCCCCGACGCGGGCACCACGGTGTTCGAGACCGACGCCGTGCGCTGCTGGCACGCCGGTGACGAACTGGCGGTCGTGAGCTTCAAGACCCGCATGCACACCATCGGCAACGACGTGCTGGACGGCGTGCAGCAGGCGCTGGA
>JBFJWO010000389.1:0-5258 GCA_041623575.1 Gammaproteobacteria bacterium | reverse complement strand
CTCCGGCGTGCCGATCGTGATCCGCACGCAACGCGCCGTGAGCGGGTGGGCGGCGCCGACGTCTTTCACCAGCACCCCGCGCTCGCGCAGCGCCGCGCCCACGTCGCCCAGGCGGGCGGCGCACCGCACCAGCAGGAAGTTGGCGGCGCTCGGGAACACTTCGAGCCCGTCGAGCGCGGCCAGCTCGCCGGCCAGTGACTCGCGCGCGTCGATCAGCGAGCGGCTCTGGGCGGCGAACACCTCCAGGTGCTCCAGCGCCAGGTTCAGCGTCGCCTGGGTGAGGCTGTTGACGTTATAGGGCAGGCGCAGCTTCTCGAACTCCCGGGCCCACGCCGGCGCTGCCAGCATCAGCCCCAGGCGCAGCCCCGCGAACCCCATCTTCGACAGCGTGCGCAACACCACCAGGTTCGGGTAGCGCGCGATGGCAGCGGCGAAACTCGCGCCGGCGAACGGGAAATAGGCCTCGTCGACCACCACCAGCCCCGGCGCGGCCTCGATCACGGCGTGCACCGCCTCGACGTCGAACAGGTTGCCCGTCGGGTTGTTGGGGTAGGCGATGAAGATCAGCGCCGGCTGCTCCCGGGCGATCGCCGCCAGCATCGCTTCACGGTCCAGGCTGAAATCGGGGCGCAGCGCCACACCGGCGTAGCGCATGCCCAGGGCACCGGCCACCAGCGGGTACATGCTGAAACCCGGCTCGGGCGAGAGCAGCACGCGCCCGGGGCCGGCGAAAGCCATGGCCAGCAGCTGGATCAGTTCGTCGGAGCCGTTGCCCAGCACCAGCTCGAGGCCGGCAGGGACGTCGAGCGCGGCAGCGAGGCGCCCCTTGAGCTCGCCGGCGGCGGCGTCGGGGTAGCGATTGATCGCGACCTCGCGCAGGCGCTCCGCCAGCAGCGCCCGCAACGGCTCCGGCCACGGGTAGGGGTTTTCCATGGCGTCGAGCTTGATCAACCCGCCGGCCTCGCCGACCCGGTAGGCCTCTCGCTCGAGGACCGCCGGCGCCAGCCAGCGCGCGATGCGCGCCCGGCTGTCGTCAGTCATCGGCAGCGGCGCGCAATTGCGCCGAGCGGGCGTGGGCCACCAGCCCCTCGCCCGTCGCCAGTGTCGCGGCCGTGGCGCCGAGCCGCGCGCCGCCGCGCGCCGAGCAGTAGATGACGCTGGAGCGTTTCTGGAAGTCGTAGACGCCGAGCGGCGAGGAGAACCGCGCGCTGCCCGCCGTCGGCAACACGTGGTTGGGGCCGGCGCAGTAGTCGCCCAGCGCCTCGGCGCTGTAGGCGCCAAGAAACACCGCGCCGGCATGGCGCACCTGCGGCAACAGCGCCTGCGGGTCGGCCACCGACAGTTCCAGGTGCTCCGGCGCCACGCGGTTGGCGAGCGCCACCGCCTCGCCCAGGTCGCGAACCCGCACCAGCGCCCCGCGCCCGGCAAGCGACGTCTCGATGATCGCGCGCCGCGGCATTTCGGCCAGCAGGCGCGCCATGCAGGCGGCCACCCGGTCCAGGTAGGCGCCGTCGGGGCACAACGCGATGGCCTGCGCCTGCTCGTCGTGCTCGGCCTGCGCGAACAGGTCCATGGCGACCCACTCGGGCGCGGTCGATCCGTCGCACACGATGAGGATCTCCGAGGGCCCGGCGATCATGTCGATACCGACCTGCCCGAACACCCGGCGTTTGGCCGCGGCCACGTAGGCGTTGCCCGGGCCGACGATCTTGTCCACCGCCGGCACGCTCTCGGTTCCGTAGGCAAGCGCCGCGATCGCCTGCGCCCCACCGACGGTGAACACGCGGTCGACGCCGGCGACTGCGGCTGCCGCCAGCACCAGGTCGCTGAGCGCCCCGCGCGGACTGGGCACCACCATCACCAGCTGGCCCACGCCCGCCACCCTGGCCGGCACGGCGTTCATCAGCACCGAGGAGGGATAGGCGGCCTTGCCGCCCGGCACGTAGAGGCCGACCCGGTCGAGTGCGCTCACCCGCTGGCCGAGCACCGTGCCGTCGGCCTCCTCGACCTGCCAGGGCTCCAGGCGCTGGCGCTCGGCGTAGGCGACGATACGCCCGGCCGCCTCGCGCAGCGCAGCGAGTTGCGCAGCAGGGACGGTGCGCAGCGCGTCCTGCAGCCGCGCAGCGGGAAGTTCGAGGTCGGCGGGGCGCGCCACGTCGTAGTCGTCGAAGCGGCGTGTGTACTCCAGCAGGGCGGCGTCGCCGCGGCTGCGCACCTGGCGGATGATCTCGGCCACCGTGCGATCGAGTTCGGGGTCGAGCGAAGGCTCGTGCGCGAGCAGCCGCGCGAACGCCTGCTCGAATCCCGACGCGCTGCTGTCGAGCCGGTTCAGCCAGGCCGGGGGCGTACGCCCCTGCGGGCTGGTCGCCACGGTCGCGGACCGGCTCAGCCGGCGGGCGCCGGCTCGGCGGCCGGGTGGCTGGTGCGGCGCGCCGCGACCGCTTCGGCCAGCAGGCGCAGCATGGTCTCGGTGTCTTCCCAGCCGATGCAGGCATCGGTCACGCTCTGCCCGTAGGTGAGCGGCCGGCTGTTGATGTCCTGGTTGCCTTCCACCAGGTGGCTCTCGAGCATCAGCCCGAACACGCGCCGGTCGCCGCGCGCCACCTGGTCGGCCACGTAACGGCACACGTCGCGCTGGCGCGAGGGTTTCTTGCGGCTGTTGGCGTGGCTGCAGTCGATCATGACCCGCACCGGCAGGCCGGCCTTGTCGAGCAGGCTCGCCACGTCGTCCACCCCGGCCGCGTCGTAGTTCGGCGTGCGCCCGCCGCGCAGGATCACGTGGCAGTCGGGGTTGCCGGCGGTGGCGAAGATCGCCGAGTGCCCGGCCTTGGTCACGGACAGGAAATGGTGCGAGTGCGCCGCCGAGACGATGGCATCCACCGCCACCTGCAGCGTGCCGTCGGTCGCGTTCTTGAAGCCGACCGGGCAGGACAGGCCCGAGGCGAGCTCGCGATGGGTCTGGCTTTCGGTGGTGCGCGCGCCGATCGCGCCCCAGGCGATCAGGTCGGCCACGTACTGCGGGCTGATGAGGTCGAGGTACTCGGTTCCCGCCGGCAGTCCCATTTCGGCGAGGTCCAGCAGCAGGTGGCGGGCGCGCCGCAGCCCTTCGTTGATCTCGAAGCTGCCGTCGAGCAGGGGGTCGTTGATCAGTCCTTTCCAGCCGACCGTGGTGCGGGGTTTCTCGAAGTACACGCGCATCACGATCAGCAGCCGGTCGCCGAGCTCGCCGGCCAGCGGCGCCAGGCGCGTCGCGTACTCGCGCGCGGCCTCGACGTCGTGGATGGAGCACGGCCCCACGACCACCAGCACCCGATCGTCGGCGCCGTGCAGGATGTCGTGCAGCGCGACGCGCGCGGCGTGCACCGTGGTCGAAGCCCGGTCGGAGAGCGGGTACTCGCCAAGCAGCTCCTGCGGGGCACGCAGCTCCTTCAGTTCACGAATGCGCAGGTCGTCGGTTTCGAATCTCATGTCTGCCTCTGGTCCGCCGGGCGCGCCGCCACCGCCTGCTCCCAGCGCCGGAGCAACTCGTTGACGCGCGCGTGTTTCATTTTCATGGATGCCTTGTTCACCACCAGCCTGGCGCTGATCTCCTGCAGCGTCGCCACCACCTCGAGCCCGTTGGCGCGCAACGTGTTGCCGGTGTCCACCAGGTCGACGATGGCATCCGCCAGCCCCACCAGCGGGGCGAGCTCCATCGAGCCGTACAGCTTGATGGTCTCCACCTGTCGCCCTAGCGCGGCGAAGTACTCGCGGGTGCTGCGCACGTACTTGGTGGCGATACGCAGCCCCTCGTCCGTCAGCGACGAGCCGCTCGGCGCGGCCAGCGCCAGGCGGCAACGCCCGATGCCCAGGTCGAGCGGCTCGTAGAGCCCGGCGCCGCCGTGCTCCAGCAGCACGTCCTTGCCCGCGACCCCCAGGTCGGCAGCCCCGTATTGTACGTAGGTCGGCACGTCGGAAGCGCGCACGATCAGCAAACGCACCTGCTCGTCGGCGGTGGCGAGCAGCAGGCGACGGCTGCGCTCGGGATCGTCCAGCGGCGCCGTGCCGACCGCCCGCAGCAGCGGCTCGCATTCGCGGTACAGCCGCCCCTTGCTGACCGCGATGGTCAGAGCCTGGGGCATCAGGCCGGCACGCGGCGGATATCCGCGCCCAGTTGGACGAGCTTCTCTTCGATACACTCGTAGCCGCGGTCGATGTGGTAGATCCGGTCGACCACGGTTTCGCCGTCCGCGACCAGGCCGGCCAGGATGAGGCTCGCCGAGGCCCGCAGGTCGGTGGCCATCACCGGGGCGCCCTTGAGCGCCTCGACGCCGCTGATCAGCGCGGTATTGCCCTCGACGCGGATGTTGGCGCCCATGCGCTGCATTTCCGGGATGTGCATGAAGCGGTTCTCGAACACCGTCTCGGTGATGCTGGCGGTGCCCTCGGACACGGCGTTCAGCGCCGAGAACTGCGCCTGCATGTCGGTCGGGAAGCCGGGAAACGGGGCGGTGCGGATGTGCACCGCGCGCGGGCGCCGGCCGCGCGAATCCAGCGTGATCCAGTCGGGCCCGGTGTCGATGTGCGCGCCCGCCTCCTCGAGCTTCAGCAGCACGGCCTCGAGCAACTGCGGGTCGGTGTCCTTGAGCTTGATGCGCCCGCCGGTCATGGCGCTGGCGGTGAGGAAGGTGCCGGTCTCGATGCGGTCCGGCAGCACCTTGTAACGGGTGCCGGCCAGCTGGTCGACGCCGTCGATGACGATGGTGTCGGTGCCGGCGCCGGAGATCTGCGCCCCGGTGGCGTTGAGGAAGTTGGCCAGGTCCACCACCTCCGGCTCGCGTGCCGCGTTCTCCAGCACCGTCGTGCCCTTGGCCAGGGTGGCCGCCATCATCAGGTTCTCGGTGCCCGTCACGGTCACCGTCTCCAGCACCAGGTGGGCGCCCTTGAGGCGCTTGCAGCGGGCGTGAATGTAGCCGCCCTCGACGTTGACCTCCGCGCCCATCGCCGCGAGGCCTTCGATATGCAGGTTCACCGGCCGGGTGCCGATCGCGCAGCCGCCCGGCAGCGACACCACCGCTTCGCCGTGACGGGTCAGCATCGGACCCAGCACCAGGATCGAAGCCCGCATGGTCTTGACCAGGTCGTAGGGCGCGTACAGCTCGGAGATCCCCGAGGAGTCGACCTCGATGTTCATCTTCTCGTCGACCATCAGGCTCACCCCCATGCGCCCGAGCAGCGCCATGGTGGTGGTGACGTCGTTGAGGTGCGGCACGTTGCCG
>JBFJWO010000388.1:0-5258 GCA_041623575.1 Gammaproteobacteria bacterium | reverse complement strand
CCCGTTGACCTGGTCGTACTGGGACCAGTCGGTCGCCGCGTGGCGAAAGTACAGGGTGTGGCCGCCGGCGCGCAGCGCCTCGATCAGCCCTGCGTCGGCGCGGGAGCCGCTGGCGATGGCCAGCAGCGCGAGGCAGACGAGGGCCACCCGGGCGCACTTGCCCGGCACCCCGGCCTTGCCCTGGCGGTGGTCCCGGCCGGTCGTGTTCACCCGCTGATGTAGTGCTCCAGTTGCTCGATCAGGAACTGCTGCTCGGCGATGATGGCCTTGACCAGGTCCCCGATCGAGATCAGGCCGACCAGGCGCTCGTCCTCCAGCACGGGCAGGTGGCGGACACGCTTGTCGGTCATCAGCGCCATGCATTCCTCGACGGTCTGATCCGGACGGGCGCACGCGACCCGCCTGGTCATGATCTCCGCCACCCGCGTGTCGCGCGACACGCGTCCCTCGAGCGTGATCTTGCGGGCGTAGTCGCGCTCGGTAACGATCCCGACCAGCGACTCGCCGTCGACCACCACCAGCGCGCCCACGTCTTTTTCGGCCATCAGCGAAATCGCCTCGTAGACCGAAGCGTCCGGGCCGACCGTGTGGACGGTCGTGCCCTTTTGTGCCAGCAGTTCTTTGATGGTTTTCATCGCGCCTCCGTCGGCAGTCTGCTCCATTGACCGGCCGGCTCTCGCGTTCCGGCCAGGTGAAAGGGTACGTGCCCGCCGGGCGCCAAGTAAACCGTCCCGCCGGTCGCTCGATTGTGCCGCTGGGGGGCGGTTGCTAGAATCCGCGTCCGTCAGTCGCCATCGCGGAGCAGTGCGTGGACAAAGAGGAAGAAACGGCCTTCATGCAGGTGTTTCCCATGGTGCTGGGGTTCCTGATCCTGTTCACCGTGGTGATTTTCGTGATCGCGCGGATGATCGCGCCCGGCACCGGCAAGCTGGCCGACGCCGATCCCCGCATCGTGGCCATGGTGGAACAGCGCATCGCGCCGCTCGGGCGCGTGCGCACCAGCCCGCCCGACCCTGCCGAGATGGCCCAGCCCGCCGCCGCGACGGCGCCGAAATCGGGCGAGGAAGTGTACAAGAGCGTCTGCGGCGCCTGCCACGATTCCGGCGTGCTGAAGGCGCCCAAGTTCCGCGATGCCTCCACCTGGGGGGAGCGCCTCGGCAAAGGGCTCGACGCCCTGCTCGCCACCGCGATCTCCGGGATCAACCAGATGCCGGCGCGCGGCGGCAACCCCGCGCTTTCCGACGACGAGATCCGGGCCGCCATCGAGCACATGCTCCCCAACTGAGCGGCGCCGCGGCTCAACCCGGCGCCTCGTCGATGAACTGTGCCAGCTCCCGCAGGATGCGATCGCAGTCGCCGGGCGTGACCTCGCTGTAACGCGGTCCGCCGGGGGCGATGCGCACGTTGGGCCCGCTCTCACAGCTTCCCAGGCAGTAGACCCGGCGCAGGGTCGCGCCCAGCGCCCGGCCTTTCATCCCCTCTTCCAGTTGTGCCGCCAGCGCCTCGGAGCCGCGCTCCGCGCAAGAGGGGCGTTTGTCGGTGACCCGCCGGTTGATACACACCACGAGGCTGGGCGCGAAGGCGGCCGGGGCCGCGCCGTAGCTGGCGGCGGCCTGCGCCAGGGCGCTGCCGAGATCGGTGAAGCGGGGCGCGGCGTCCAGCACCTCGCCGAGGCGGCGGCTGTCGATGCGCTTCGACTCGCCGAGGTACTCCAGCATGCCCGCGCCCAGGCGTTCGCGCGCGCTCCCGACGTCGATCGCCGGCGGGCGCGGCAGGCCGAGCGCGTCGGCGGCCTGGAAGAAGTAGTCCGTCATGGTGGTCGGGTTGCCGTCCGCGGCGTTGAACACCTCGCAGGCCCTGGCGAGGCGGCCGGCGGCGCGGCACGCGCGAACGAGGTCGTCGACGTGGATGCGGTTGCTGTAGGGCGCCGCGCCGGGCTCCAGCACCGGGTCGCCGCGGCTCAGCCGCTCGAAAGGCAGGCGGCGCGGCCCGTAGATGCCGGCGACGCGCAGGATGCTGAGCGCGACCCCGGTGCCGGCCAGCGCATCGCGAAACGCTCGCTCGGCGTCCAGGCGCCGGCGGCCTCGGGCGCTCCCGGGGCGAGGCGGCCGCGACTCGTCCACCCACTCGCCCGCGCAATCCCCGTACACGGCGGTGGTGCTGATGAGCACGACCTGGCGCGGCCTGACCGCGCCCAGTGCCGCGGCCGCCGCCCGCGCGCGCGGGTCCCGCTCACCTTCGCGCGGGGGCGCGACGAGGTAGTACACGAGCGCACCGGCCGCGGCCCCGGCCAGCCACGCGGGCAGCGGTGTACGGTCGAGGTCCAGGCAGCGGGCGTCCAGCCCCAGGTCGGCAAGCTGTTGCCGGCGTTCCTCGCCGCGGGTCGTGACGAGCACGGCATGGCCCGCGTCGCGTTCACGCAACGCGATGCGCGTGCCCGTGTAACCGCAACCGAGGACGAGCACCGGGACGGCGGGATCGTCTTGCGCGGGGCCTGGGCGAGCGTTCGTCGTCACGCGTCGCATCATAGCCGCCGGGCGCGACCCGTTGCTACGACACCACGTCGTCCTGCCGCCGGCAGGCGATGGCTTCGGCGAGGTGGGCGGTGGCGATGGTGTCGTGGCCGGCGAGATCGGCGATGGTGCGCGCGACGCGCAACGTGCGGTGCCAGGCGCGAGGCGAGAACTGCAGGCGGACCGTCGCGGCATCCAGCAACTGCCGGGCTTCGGGCGGCAGGCGGCAGAACCTGTCCGTCTCGGCATTGTCGAGCGCGGCGTTGGGTTTGCCGGCACGCGCCAACTGACGCTCGCGCGCCGCCACCACGCGGCCGCGAACCTCGGCGCTGCTTTCACCGGCGCCGCCGGCGCCTCGCAGTTCCTCGGGCGCGAGGCGCGGCACCGCCACCTGCAGCTCGATGCGATCGAGCAAGGGGCCCGAGATGCGGCTCCGGTAACGTTCCATCGCGCCCGGCGTGCAGCGGCACTGGCGTTGCGGGTCGCCGGCATAGCCGCACGGGCACGGATTCATCGCCGCCACCAGCTGGAAACGCGCCGGGAACTGCGCGCGGCTGGCCGCGCGGGAGATGGTGATGCAGCCGTTCTCCAGCGGCTCGCGCAGGCCTTCGAGCGCACGGCGGCTGAACTCGGGGAACTCGTCGAGAAACAGCACGCCGTTGTGTGCCAGCGAAACCTCTCCCGGGCGCGGCTGCGGGCCGCCGCCGACCAGCGCGGCGCTCGACGCGCTGTGGTGCGGCTGGCGGAACGGGCGGCGGCGCCAGCCGGCGACGTCGAACCCCGAAGCGAGCGACGCGACTGCCGCCGAGGAGAGCGCTTCGCTGTCGCTCATCGTCGGCAGCAGGCCCGCCAGGCGCGCGGCCAGCATCGACTTCCCGGTGCCGGGCGGGCCGAGCATCAGCAGGTTGTGCGCGCCGGCCGCGGCGATCTCCAGCGCGCGTTTCGCGTGCTGCTGGCCGCGGACTTCGTCGAGGTCCGGCGACGGTGCGCCGGTGCCGGGCGCGGCGGGTGGCGGCGGACCGAGTTGCTCGCGCCCGAGCAGGTGCGCGACCACGTCGAGCAGCGAGTGCGCGGCGAGCGTGTGCGCCGGCGCCCCCAGTTCGGCCTCGGCGCCGTTGTCGTACGCGACGATGAGTGTGCGTTCGGCGCGCGCAACGCCGAGCGCCGTCGGCAACGCGCCGGACACAGGGCGCAGCTCGCCGCTCAACGCGAGCTCGCCGATGAACTCGTAGTGCGCGAGCGCCTCGCGGGGAATCACGTTCATGGCGGCGAGCACGCCGATCGCGATCGGCAGGTCGTAGCGACCGCCCTGCTTGGGCAGCTCGGCCGGCGCGAGGTTGACGGTGATCTTTCGCTGCGGGTAGTCGAAGCGCGAGTTGAGCAGCGCCGCGCGCACGCGGTCCTTGCTCTCCTTTACCGCGGTCTCGGGCAGGCCGACGATCGACATCGCGGGCAGGCCGCCCGACAGATGCACTTCGACCCGCACGGGCAACGCGTCGATGCCGGCAAGCGCGCGGGTGTTGACGACGGCGAGTGACAAGAGTCCTTTCTCCGTGACGGCGACGTCCGTGTGCCGTGAACCGCCAAACATACAACCATCGAAGGCCGCCGCCAAGTCGTTCGCGAACGCACGCCGGTCGAACCGGGACAGTGCCTGAGGTCTTGTTTGCCGGTGAACCGACCGGGAACGTCCGGGGGCGGTGACGGGTCTAACCGGTTCGTCGCCGCTTCTTACGACGGCGGCACGCGCAGCGCGGTCCGGCGTTGGCGAAGACCCTGGCGGGCGCGGCCCGCAAAGGTGCGCGGCAAGCGCTTTCGTAGTGGCACTCGCGGCGCGTGAGTGCTAGCAACAGTGAGGTTGATTTTTTTGCTAAATGTATTGCCGGCACGGCTTGTGCAAGCCTGACAAACACGAAGCGGTAACGAAAGGAGGCTCCATGCAGTCGGCTATCATCGCGACCGGCAACGTGCGCGACTACTTTCACGCCACCGTCACCAGTGCGGCGGACAACCAGGGAATGGAGGCGAGCGAACGCAGCATCGACTACGTCGTCGACGTGCTGGTCGGTTTCACGCGCAGCGAGAAACTCTTCGAAACCACGCCGGACGGCAAGCAACTGCGACCGCTCGCGATGCTCTACTTCGAGGCATTGCAGTCGCAGTCGCAGAGCGAACGCAACCGCACGCTGCAACGCCTGGGCGACGTGGCGCTGTTCATCACCGGGTTGTTCGCCGACAGCCTGAACCGCAAGCTGGTCGACATCGACTACTACATCGCCATGGGCGGCAACGCCTACGGTTACCTCGCCGAAACGCTGCCGAGCGAAGAGCGTGAGCGCCCGCGCGAAGTGTTCGAGGAACTGTCGACCAAGTTCGTGGGTTTCGTCGACGTGCTGATGGAGGTCGCCGAGCAGTCGCGCCCGGCGTGTCACAGCGACATCCTGCGTCTCTACGAGTTGTGGCAGAAGACCGGCAGTCGCCGCGCCGAAGGCCAGCTGCGCAACCTCGGCCTGACCCCCGGCAACTTCAGCAACGTCAAACACTGACGCCGATGCAACTGCGCGACCTGCAGCAGCAACTGCAGCGCATCTACGAGATCGACCTCGAGCACGATGTGCACGATTTTCTCACCACCAACGCGCGTGTCGGCGCGCAGGTGCACCCGCGCAGCGCGCGCGAGAAGCTCATCGTGGTGCAGGACGGCGAGGACCTCGACCTCGCGCTGTACCTGGACCGCGAAGTGGT
>JBFJWO010000387.1:0-5262 GCA_041623575.1 Gammaproteobacteria bacterium | reverse complement strand
GTGGTCTTGCCGCAGCCCGACGGACCGAGCAGGACCAGGAACTCGCGGTCGGCGATGGTCAGGTCGAAGTTGTCGACCCCGACGAACGAGCCCCAGCGTTTGCTCACGTTCTCGAGTCGTATCTCGGCCATCTCGCCGCTCCAATTTTGCATTGGTATGCAACCGAATATAGCCAAACGGTTGGTGGCTGGCAAGGACTTCTGTAAGTAAATGTACGGGGATTTTCCTGCTGCCATTGCAACGGCCTGGCAGGCTGCCGGTCGGTTCTCGGCGCGAAAAGGGTGCAGAAGTGAATTCCTATGCAGCCCTGTTGCCCTGATCGGCCACGAGTTCCCGAGGACCGGCAGCAGCCCCGGCACCGGTCGGGCCCGCGCGGCCCGTGCGGCGGGCGTTCAGCGCGCCAGGATCTGTTTCCAGATCGCCACCTCGTCGGTCACGACCCACTCGGCGGACACCTTGCCGTCGGCCAGTTCCGCGTGGGTGAAGCCCATCACGTGCACCGGGCGCCCGCTCGGCGGGCCGAAAGCCCCCCAGCCCTCGTGGGCGCCGTCGAGCGACCACCGCATGGCGACGCGCGCCGGGCGTCCCGGGTTCTCGCGGGCGAACAGGTGCCGGACGGTGAACGCCGCGCGCGGAAAGGCTGCCAGGTAGCGGAGGAAGAAACGGTCGATGGCGGCGTGGCCCGTGTAGCCGGCGCCGCCCGGGCCTTCGAGTGTGGCAGCCGGTGCATAGTGCTGCGCCACGGCCGACAGGTCCTGTTCGGCGAAGATGCGCCGCCAGGCCCCGGCCACCGCGCCGGCCGCCCCGCTGTCGTCGATCAGCGCCTCGTAGCGGCCCGGCGCATCGGCGGCGGGCGTGAAGTAGCCGCCGTTGCCGGCCGCGACCTGCCGCTCCGCCAGCGCCCTGGGGCTCGTGCCCAGGCCGATGGCGATCGCCGCCTGGTCACGGGCCAGCCACTCCTCGTGCACCTGGTTGGCGCGCACGAAGCACTCGGCGATGATCCGGTAGCGGGCGACGCGCCCCGTGGCGGGTCCGTAGGCGCCGTCGCTGGCGTGAGTCATCCAGCACATCAGTCGGTGGGAGGACAGGAAGCCGTCGGCCGCGTCGCCGGTCCAGATCACGTCCTCGCCGGGCAGGCGCCGGTCGCCGAACTCGGCCAGGGTCGCCAGCGAGGAGGCGACCACCGGCCCGTTGCCGCGCACCAGCCCCGTGGGCGAGCGCAACACGATGTCGTCGGCGTACCAGCGACGGATGCCGGCGAGGTCACGGCCTTCCCAGATCCGCTCGGTGATCTGCAGGATGTAGTCGGGCAGGTCGCTGAACTCGCTGCCGAAACCGGCCAGCGGGGAGGGTTCGGGGTGGACGGGCATGGCACGGCCGCGTTGGCAAAGAACCGAAGCCTAGTCGCTTCGACCAACGCCCGCAACGCGCCCCGACGCCGGCCGGGTCGCGACGGTCGCGCGCTATAGTCGCGGCCGGTCGTTCCACCCGCAACGCGAGCGCTGCCACCCGTGCAACACGTCGATCGCCGTCGCACCGCCTTCGTGCTGGTCGTTCTGGCTTGCCTGGCGACGGCCGGCGGCTGCGCGGGCTTCGGCGGGCATGAGGAGCCCGGGCCCGCGGCAGGCTCCGTCCCGGCACGCGCCGGGCGGACAGCGCTGGACAACGCCGCCCGGCCCTCGACGTGGGCGCCCCTGCTGGCGGCCGTCGCGTTGCACGCCACGGGCGCGGACGAGCGTCTGCTGCGCTGGGCCGAGGACAACCGGCCGGTCTACCGATCGGCGCAAAGCGCGGAAACCGACGGCGACCGCCTGCGGGACCTGATTTCGCTCACCGCGCTGGGGGCGGCGCTGGTGCCGCGCCCGGAGCCGACCGGGGCACCGTGGGCGGTGCGCCCGGCAGTGACCGTCGCCAGCGTGCTCGCGGCCGACGCGGCGGCCAATGAGCTCAAGGAGGTGGCCGGCCGCCGCCGCCCGACCGGCGGTAACTCGCGCAGTTTTCCCTCCGGCGACAGCACCCGCGCCGCGGCTTCGGCGCGGGCGGGCGAACGCAACCTGCACGGGCTGGTCCCGAAAGCCGCCATGCGCCCGGCGCGGGCGCTGCTGGCGGGCGCTGCCGGCCTCGTCGCCTGGGCGCGTGTCGAGGCAGGCGTGCATTTCCCGTCCGACGCGCTCGCGGGCTATGCGCTCGGCAGTTTCGTCGCCGCCACGGTGCACGACACCGTGCTCGGGGCGCCGTCGATCCGGACCACGTTCCGGCCACGCGCGGCGGGCGGCTGGGAGCTGGTGATCGGCGGCCGCTTCTGAACGCCGGGCAGGCGGAGCAGTCTTGCCGGCCGTCGCGCGGCTAATCGGTGGCCACGCTGGACGGCGTGAGCACCGTGCAGCGGCGGATGACCCTGCGTTCGCGAGCGGTGTCGTAGGCACTCGCGCGGTGCAGCAGGCAGCGGTTGTCCCAGACCACCAGTTGATCGCGCCGCCAGGCATGACGGTAGATGTCGGCGCACGCGACGGCTTTGGCGTTGAGTTGCTCGATGAGCGCGCGGCCCTCGGCGTAGGGAAGCTCGACGATGTGCTCGGCGTGATCGCCGAGAAACAGCGCCGGGCGGCCGGTTTCCGGGTGGGTACGCACGACCGGGTGCGCGACCGGCGGCGCCGCCTCGCGTTGCGCCCGGGTCATGGGTTGATCGCCGTGACGGCGGTTGCGGGAGAAATCCAGGCTGTGCACCGCGTGCAGGGCGGCGATGCGCCTGCGGGTCGAGGCCCGCAGACGGCTGTACCCGCCGTACATGTCGGCGAAATGCGTCTCGCCGCCGCGGCGCGGGATCTCGACGGCGAACATGAACGTCGCGAGCCCGGTCCGCTGCATCCACGAACCGTCCGTGTGCCAGGCGAGCGTGCCCCGGTCGGGGTGCTTGCCGCTGGGCGCACCTTCGGGCGTCAGGTTGGACAACAGGTAGAGTTCCGGGAAGCCGTCGGCGTGATACTGGCTCATGACGTGCGTATGCACCTCGCCGAAGCGGCGGGCAAAGGCCACCTGGGCCGCCGGCGACAGCCGCTGGCCGTTGAACACCAGCACCTGGTAGCGCAGCAAAGCCTCGTGCACGGCGTCGAACTGCCGTCGCTCGACGGGCCTGTCGAGGTCGATGCCGCGGACCTCGGCGCCGAGCCGCGGGGTGAGTCGATGGCAGCGAATCACTGGCTGTCGAGTGCCGGTTCCCGATCGTTGCAAGGGTGCGCGGCCGGGCCGATCGCGGGTTCGCGCTAGCCATTGGCCGCCCGGCGCCATTGTAGGAGCAAGCGCGTCGCGCGAGAACGCCTGCCGGCGCGCGTGACGGGGAGCGTTGCGCATCAGTACAATCGGCGCGACGTCCCGGCCCGCGGCGCTCCGGCGACGACGCCCGGGATCCTCGACGGTCCGTCGACCGCCAGCCGCCCGTTCGCGAACCGCCCCTCGCGCAACGTCGCGACGGGACGCGACCCCGTATCCTTCGGAGGCCCTCGCTTGGAAGACGAGCCCGCTGCGACCACGCCCGAACCGCTCGCCAGACTGCGCGCCCAGTTGCTGGAGCGCTGGCGGGCGTTTCCGCCGGAGCGTGCCGAGGCACTCGAGCGCCTGCTGGAGGACGCCCTCGCGCGTGCCGCGACCGCGGAGCCCGAGCAGATCACGGTGATGAACCCGGTGAGCCGGCCGATGCGCCTGCGCCTGGCGGTGATCGTGGGTGGCGCGGACCTCGATCACATGTACCACAACGAGTGGGCGGAACTCGCGGTCAGCAGCGAAGGGCGCTGTTACCTGGTCTACCGCCGCCGCGACGGCGGGGACTACGCGGTCGAGTGGACGGCGGCGACCAGCGTGCCGGGCAGCATGATGAGCGAGATGCCCGAGGTGCTGGCGCTCGCCATGCTCGAGGGCGACGGCGGCGCGGATTCATGAAAGCACGTGGCCCACGGCCGTGGTTCTCGAGCGCGCTCGCAGCGCTCGTGATAGCCCTGTGCTGGTCGAGCGCAGCGCGCTCGCAGGCCACGGGCGACAGCCCGCGCGAGGACCCGTCCCCGGCGACCGTCGCCGGCGATGTGGACTACGGCAAGGTCGGCTACGCGCGCATCGAGGGTGTCATCGACCGGCTCGCCTTTCGCTACCTGCAGGGCGTCATCGAAGGAGCCCGGGCGCAATCGCTCGACACGCTGGTCGTGCACATCGATACCGACGGCGGCGCGGTCTACTACGCGCGCGAGATGTTCAGGCAGATCCTCGAGCAGTCGCGCGACGGACCGCGGATGGTCGCTTTCGTCGATTTCCGCGCGATCTCCGCCGGCGCCATGATCGCCTACGCCCACGAGGCGGTGTACCTGTCGGAGACCGCCTCGATCGGCGACATCGGCGTCATTTTCCAGGCCCCGGGCGGCGAGATGAAGTACGCCCCCGAGAAGATCGAGACCGTCGTGCGCACGCTGCTCGTGCAGGCCGCCGAGCAGCGGGGCTGGAGCCGCGGCCTGCTGCTCAAGATGACCGCGCTCAACCAGATCCTCTACCGGGTCACCCACGCGGACGGGCGCGAGGAGTACGTGATCGAGGACGACCTGCCCGACTTCCTGGCGCGCCATCGCGACATCGACAAGGACGACGACCGGCAGGTGATCGTTTTTCGCGGCGCCGAGCGCCTGCTCACGCTCACCGGGCGCGAGGCGGCGAGGCTGGGCATGGCGAGCGGGCTGGCCGCCAACCTCGATGCCCTTTACGCGCAACTCGGCATCGACCCGTCGGCCGTCACAGACCTCGGCCCCAGTAACATCGAGAGCACGGCGCGGCTGCTGTCCGGCTTCGCCCCGATCCTCGCCGGGCTCGCGTTCCTGTTCATCATCTTCGAGCTCAAGACGCCGGGCGTGGGGTTGTTCGCGCTGCTGGGTGCGGTGTGCGCCGGCCTGTTCCTGCTCTCGCAGTACTACCTCGACATGGCCGAGAACGTCGAGATCATGCTGATCGTCCTCGGCGCGGTGCTGCTGGCGGTCGAGTTCTTCACGGCGTTCGGCGCCGGGCTGATCGGTATCGTCGGCGGGTTGCTGGCGTTCACCGGCCTGGTGCTCGCGTTCCTGCCGAACGAGTTCGACTACGACTTCTCCGACGGGATCTTTCAGAGCGCGCTGGTCGGGGCGGCCTGGAGCAGCCTGGTCTCGGTCGCGGTGCTCGCGGGCGGGCTGATCGTGTTCACCTACCTGATTCCCCGCTCCCGGATGCGCCGGCGCCTGGCCGTCACTTCGG
>JBFJWO010000386.1:0-5263 GCA_041623575.1 Gammaproteobacteria bacterium | reverse complement strand
GCCGATGGCGTAGGACACCTGGATCTCGCACTTCTCCGCCAGGCCTGCGGCTACGATGTTCTTGGCCACGTAACGGCCAGCGTAGGCGGCGGAACGGTCAACCTTGGAGGGGTCTTTGCCGGAGAAGGCGCCGCCACCGTGACGGGCCATGCCGCCGTAGGTGTCGACAATGATCTTACGCCCGGTCAGCCCGCAGTCGCCCACCGGGCCGCCGATGATGAACTTCCCGGTCGGGTTGATGTGGTAGCGGGTATTGGCGTCGAGCCAGTTGGCCGGCAGCACCGGCTTGATGATGGTGTCCATCACCGCCTCGTGCAGGGTTTCCTGTTCGATGTCGGGGTCGTGCTGGGTGGAGAGCACCACCGCGTCGATGCCGGACACCGTGCCGTCTTCCTGGTAGCGGAAGGTCACCTGGCTCTTGGCGTCCGGGCGCAGCCACGGCAGTTCCCCATTGCGGCGCACTTCGCTCTGGCGCTTGACCAGGCGGTGGGCGTAGGTGATCGGCGCCGGCATCAGCACCTCGGTCTCGTTGGTGGCGTAGCCGAACATCAGCCCCTGGTCGCCGGCGCCCTGTTCTTCGGGCAGTGCGCGATCGACGCCCTGCGCGATGTCCGGCGACTGCTTGCCGATGGCGTTGATCACCGCACAGGTGCCGCCGTCGAATCCGACCTCGGTGCCGCGGTAGCCGATGTCGTTGACCACGTCGCGCACGACGGCCTCGAAGTCCACCCAGGCGCTGGTCGTGACTTCGCCGGCGATCACTACCATGCCGGTCTTGATCAGCGTCTCGCAGGCCACGCGAGCCCGGGGGTCTTCCTTCAACATCTCGTCCAGAATGGCGTCGGAAATCTGGTCGGCCATCTTGTCCGGGTGGCCCTCGGAGACCGACTCCGAGGTGAACAGGCTCGTACTCATAAAATTGCTTCTCGTGTGCAGTGAAACGGCTCGGGGGATGCGTGCGCGCCATCGGAAAACGGCGCATTCTAGTGTATCTCGGGGCAACTTGCAGGCAATTATCGCGCCGGGCGCGGCACGCCGGTGGCGCGCGCCGGGGAGGACGGCTCCGACGTCGTCGGGGGAGGGTCCGGTTGCTGCGCCTGCCGCTGCGCGGCGTCAGTAACCCCACACGCCGTCGAGCAGGCGCGAGTAGCCGTCGTAGGTCTCGGCGCTGGCCGGAACGAAAGGCGGCAGGCGGATAGCGTCGAGCGCTCGACGCCCCGCCGTCGAATTTTCCATGTCGAGCAGTGCCGCGCGAATACGCTCGGCGACGGCTGCCGGCACGCGCGGCGAGGCCGACATCGCGATGTGGGGAATCGGGTCGGTGGTCAGCACGGTGTTGAGGTCGGGAAAATTGCCGACCAGCGGCGAGGGGATCAGCGCGCTCGCCACCTGGCCCGTCAGCAGCGCCTTGATCGCGGCATCGGAATTGGCATAGTCGACCATCACCGGCAGGCGGATCGGGTTGGGAAACAGTTGGTTGGCGCGCACCGCGGGCATGCTGGGCGAGCCGAGCGTTGCCAGGCGCCGGCCGATCAGCTCCTCGGGCTCGAAGACCAGCAGATCGCCGCCGGTCACCAGTGTCAGGCTGACCGTGTCGGGGACACGGGCGAGCACCCGGTAGCCCATGCGCTTGATGCGGAAGTCGGTGAAATGGGCGGCGTCGAGGAGCAGGTCGTAGCGGCCTTTCTTCATCATCTCCCAGTAGGCGACGAAGTTGACCGCCGTCAGCAGCACCACCGGCTCGCCGATGCGCTCGCCGAGGTAGTCGGCCAGGGGTTCGAAGACGGCGCGCGTGTGTTGCGGCGACAGGATCGGCTGCACGGCGAACGTGTAGGTCTCCGCCCGCGCCGCACCGCCCGGCGCGGCGGCCAGCAACATGGCGACCAGGCACCCGAACGCGCGCACCACCGACCCCGCAAGAATCGCCCCGAAGCGTCGATCATCCGACCCTTGCGGAGCGAAATCAAGGCGTTATTTGCTCTTCCTGAGCAGTTCCTTGAGTTGCTGCTTCTCGTCGGCGCTGAGGTCGCGCTCCTCGGCGAGCGCCAGCAGTGCGTCGCAGCGGCGCCGGTAGAGCCCGGCCACCAGCTTGTCGCGGGCGTCGTCCAGGAGCTCTGCGGATTGCGCCTCGTCGAGGTCCACCGCCGGCTCCCAGAGCGCGAGCCGGCTGAGCGCGGCGTGCCCGGGGTCGTCGGCCATGCGCTCGAGCAAAGCCGCCGCGGTCGGTCTCGCGAGCGTTGCGATCTGGCTGCGCAGCGCGCCCAGCAGGCGCATTCCCGGGTCGTCCTCGTCGACCAGCAGTTCTGCCGGCAGGTCCAGCCCCGCGCTGAGCTCGGGCCGGCGCAGCAGCAGGGCGATGACCAGGCGCAACGGCGTCATGCGTTGCGGCGCGGTGAGCGGGCCGGCGCCCGGCGGTGGCTGGCGTGGCGCCGCCGGCGGGGCCAGGGCGGCGCGGGCCTGGGCCGAATGGCCGCCGACCTCGCGCGCCAGCTGCTCTCGCAGCAACTCGCCGTAGACGCCTTGCGGGAGGCGGGCAAGCAGCGGGCGGGCCAGCTCGGCGAGCTTCGCGCGCCCGCCGATGGTACCCATGCGCGTTTGCGACTTGAGCGTCGCCACCAGGTACTCCGACGCCGTCGGCGCCTCGGCCAGGGCTTTTCGGAACGCCTCGCCGCCGACGCGGCGCACGTAGCTGTCCGGGTCTTCGCCCTCGGGCAGCAGCATGAAACGCAGCTCGCGCCCGTCCTGCAGCAGCCCCAGCCCGGTCTCGAGCGCCCGCCAGGCGGCGCGTCGCCCGGCGCTGTCGCCGTCGAAGCAGAACGCGAGCTCGGAGGTCTCGCGAAACAACCGTAGCAGTTGCTCGCGGGTGGCCGCGGTGCCGAGTGTGGCCACCGCGTTGGTGAGCCCGTGCTGGTGCAGCGCGATCACGTCCATGTAGCCCTCGACGACCAGCAGCGGGCTTTCGTCCAGCCCGGCGCGCACCGCCTCGTGCAGGCCGTACACTTCGCGGCGCTTGTGGAACACCTCGGTCTCGGGCGAGTTCAGGTACTTGGGCGTGGCATCGCCCAGCGCGCGTCCGCCGAAACCGAGAGGACGCCCGCGCCGGTCGCGAATGGGGAACACGACGCGGTCGCGGAAGCGGTCGTAGTAGCCGCCGCTGTCGCGTTCGATCAGCATGCCCGCCGCGGCCAGCCCCGCGTCGTCGCCGACCTGCCTGGCGAGCGAGTCCCAGCCGGGCGGCGCGTAACCCAGGGCGAAGTCGCGGGCCAGCTCGCCTTCGACACCGCGCTGCTTCAGATAGGCCACCGCGTGGGGGTGCTCGCGCAATGCGCCCCGGTAGAAATCCGCGCAGCGCTGCAGCAGCTCGAGCAGGTGGCGTGTGCCGTCACGAGGGGCGGTGCTTCCGCCTTCGCGCGGCACCTCCAGTCCCAGGCCGGCGGCCAGCTCCTCGATCGCTTCGGGGAACTCCAGGTTGTCGTACTGCATCACGAAGCCGATCGCGGAGCCGTGCGCGCCACAGCCGAAACAGTGGTAGAACTGCTTGGAGTGACTGACGGTGAAAGACGGGGTCTTTTCGTCGTGAAACGGACAGCGCGCGGAGAAGTTGTCGCCCGAGCGCTTGAGCGGCAGGCGGGCGCCGACCACTTCGGCGATGTCCAGGCGGCTCAACAGGTCGTCGATGAATGATTGCGGTATTCGCCCTGCCATCGCGCGTGCCGGCACCCAGGTCCCGGCATACTAGCAGCTTGTCGCGCGGTGGGCCGATGGCTTCGGGACCGGGCGCCGTCGCCGCGGCCTGCGCCCGGCGGCGGGCCGCGGCTCGCCCGCGGCCGCTCAGGCCGCTTTCTTGAGGGCCGCCAGCAGCGAATCGAGCTCCGCCGCCTTGGGCTTGACCAGCCAGAAGCGGGTCGCGAGGCGGTAGAAGTTGCCGAGCACGTTCCCGCCCCACTCGCTTTCGGTCTCCTCGACGAACTCGCTCAGCATGGCGTAGAGGAAGCTGCGGTAAGCTTCCATGTGCTCCGGGTTGATGCGGTGGATATCGATCAGCTCGTGGTTGTAGCGGTCGACGAACCGGTTGTGCAGGTCGAGCACGAAAGCCAGGCCGCCGGTCATGCCGGCGCCGAAGTTGACGCCGGTGTCGCCGAGAATGGTCACCGCGCCGCCGGTCATGTATTCGCAGCCGTGATCGCCGATCCCCTCGACCACCGCGTAGGCGCCCGAGTTGCGGACCGCGAACCGCTCGCCGGCGATGCCCGCCGCGAACAGCTTGCCGCCGGTGGCGCCGTACAGGCAGGTGTTGCCCATGATGGTGGTTTCCTGGCTCTCGTAACTCACCCCCGGCGGTGGGCGCAGCACGATCTTGCCGCCGGTCATGCCCTTGCCGACGTAGTCGTTGGCATCGCCTTCGAGACGGATGTGCAGGCCGCCGGCGTTCCACACCCCGAGGCTCTGCCCGGCGGTGCCGCTCAGGCGCAGCTCGATCGGGTGCTCGGCCATGCCCTGGTCGCCGTGACGACGCGCGATCTCGCCGGACAGCCGCGCCCCGATGGAGCGGTTGGTGTTGTTGACCCGGTAGTCGAAGCTGCCGCCGGAGCCGTTCTCGACCGCCGCCAGGCAGTCGGCCACGATCCGCTCGGCCAGCTCGCCCTTGTCGAAAGGTGCGTTGAACGGCTCCTCGCAGAACTGCGCCACGTCGCTGGCGACGCCGCCGTCGGAGAGCAGCGCGCTGAGGTCGAGGCCGGCCTGCTTGGGCGTTTCGCCCGCCACTGCCTGCAGCAGGTCGGTGCGCCCGATCAGGTCGCTCAGGCGCCGCACGCCGAGGCGTGCAAGGTGCTCGCGCACGTCGCGCGCCAGGAAGCGGAAGTAGTTCATGACCTTCTCGGCGTTGCCGGTGAAGTGCTTCATGCGCAGCACGTTGTTCTGCGTGGCGACGCCGGTGGCGCAGTTGTTCAGGTGACAGATGCGCAGGTACTTGCAGCCCATCGCGATCATCGGCGCGGTGCCGAAACCGAAACTCTCGGCGCCGAGAATCGCCGCCTTGATGACGTCGAGCCCCGTCTTCAGTCCGCCGTCGGCCTGCACGCGGACCTTGTCCCGCAAGCCGTTGGCGCGCAGCGTCTGGTGCGTCTCGGCGACGCCGAGTTCCCACGGGCTGCCGGCGTACTTGACGCTGGTCAGCGGCGAGGCGCCGGTGCCGCCGTCGTAGCCGGAGATGGTTATCAGGTCGGCGTACGCCTTGGTCACGCCCGCGGCGATGGTGCCCACG
>JBFJWO010000385.1:0-5268 GCA_041623575.1 Gammaproteobacteria bacterium | reverse complement strand
CCATCTGGGGACCGAGCTTCTTCCTGCGCCCGTTGTCGATGGTGCTGATCGCGCTGATCGTGGCGAGCGTCGGCTACTACGTGTCGAAACAGAGGCCGGCGAGGCGGGCAGGATGAGCGGGTGATCAACGGGCGGATCGTCACCTCGTTCGTCATGTTCGCGCTGTTCGCGGGCATGTCGGCGCTGGCCGTGGGCTTTCCGACGAAGGCGGGCTTCGTACCGCTGCTGATCGGTGTCCCCGGCGCGCTGCTGTGCTTCGCGCAACTGCTGCTCGACCTGCGCCACCCGCAGGGCGAACCCGAACGCGCCGGCAAGCAGCGCACACACACCGATATCGGCGGCGACGACGGGCCGGTCGGCCCGGACGGTACGCGCCGCGAGCTGGCGATGTTCGCCTGGCTGGCGGGCTTCACCCTGACCCTGCTCGGGTTCGGGTTCCTGGTGGGCGGGCCGTTGATCGTGTTCGCCTACCTGCGTTTCGGGGAGCGCGA
This sequence comes from Gammaproteobacteria bacterium, assembly GCA_041623575.1. Taxonomy (GTDB): domain Bacteria; phylum Pseudomonadota; class Gammaproteobacteria; order JAHELT01; family JAHELT01; genus JAHELT01. The sequence goes on along the minus strand of JBFJWO010000385.1, from coordinate 4,777 downwards.
ATCCTGGTTCAACGCGGTGTTCGGCGGTGTCGGCACCTTCGCGGTGATCTGGGGCATGTTCATCTGGCTGCTGGAGCTGCCCATCTTCGAAGGCCTGGTGATCGAGACCTATTTCGGCTGATCCGCAGTGGCCGTCGCGCGCCCCGGCGCGGGCGCGGGGCGTCCGCCGATCAGCCGTTCCCGGACCGGCGCGCCCGGGGCGCGCGGCGCGAAAATCGACGGCTGGCGCACGGTCGGCTCGCGGGAAAGGTTGTAGACTTTCGCGCTCTTCCGTGTCCTAGTGGAGTGCTGTCGATGCGTACGCTCAGAAACCTCGCGCTGCTGGCCGTGCTGTTCCTGCCGGCCGTGCCCTCCCTGGCGTCCCCGACCGGGACGCCCGAAGTCCTTGCCGTCGAGGACTCCGCGGCGCCCGTCCTGCAGCGGCGCGAAGTGGAGCGTCAGTTGATCGCCAGCGGCCTGGACCCGGCCGCGGCCGCGTTGCGTGTGCAGGGGATGACCGATGCGGAGATCGCCACCTTGCACGCGCAAATGGACCAGCTGCCGGCCGGCGCAGGCGTCAGCACCACCCACCTGCTGTTGATCATCATCATCCTGATCCTGCTGCTCTAGCAGGGTCCGGCGCAGCGGACGTGAGCGCAACGGGACGCCCGCCGCGCCGCGTGTGGTTGCTGCCCACCGTGTGGGCGACGCTCGCGATGGCGGCGGTGCTCGGGCGGCCCGGGGTCGCCGACGTGCGCTGCGAGGACGTCACTCGGCAATGCCGCGTATCTGATGACATCTACATGGGGTGGCGCGTCTTCCACTCGGTATGCAACCACTGTCACGGCCAGGACGCTCGCGGCGGCAGTTTCGCACCCGACCTGCTGGCGTCGCTCGGCTCGCTGGACTACGCGGCGTTCCGGCGTGTCACCGAGAACGGCGCGCGCGGCCGAGTCGGCGTCATGCCGGGCTACAAGGACAATCCGACTGTGGCCGGGCAGATCGAGGCCCTCTACGCCTACCTGCGGGCGCGCGCCGACGGCGTGCTGCCGGCCGGGCGCCCGCGCCGCCATCGCGATCCGGGGTGACGGCGCCGAACGCGCACGCGGGCTTCAGTTGTTCCACACCGGGCGAGGCGTCTGGCCCGCATCGGCCCGTACGGTTTTTCCGCGGGCGCGCGGTGCGCTCCGCCGCCGATGTGCGCCGGCGCGGCTCGGCTGTCCGTGATCGCGGCCCGCCACCGCGTGGCCGGCGTTGCGCGAGGCCGGTTTGCGCCGATCAGACCGTCGCCGTGGTCCGGCCCCCCAGGCGGGAGAGGTGCTGGAGGAGGTCGTCGTTCGAGAGCGGCTTGGTGAGGTACAGGCTCACGCCGGCACGTTCGGCGCTCTGGCGGTGCTTGGCGAGGCTGCGCGAGGTGATCATGATCACCGGCGTGTCGCGAAAGCCCTCGCTCGAGCGCAGGTGAGCGGTCAGTTCCAGGCCGTTCATGCGCGGCATCTCGAGGTCGGCCAGCACCAGGTCGGCCGGTTTCTCCTCGAGCAGCTTGAGCGCCTCCAGACCGTCGCGCGCAACGCGTACGGCGTAGCCGGCATCGCCGAGCAGCAGCGACAGGGCACGGCGCGCGCTCAGGGAGTCGTCGACGATGAGCACCTCGGGCGCGTTGACCAGGGTCGCTTCGGCGCCCGCCGTCTCGACCAGCGCGAGCGCCGGCTGGGGCAACGGCGCGCGTAACATGGCGGGCAGGTCCAGCACCGGCACGACTGCGCCATCGCCGAGCACCGAGACGCCGCTGACGCCCGGCACCGAAGGGACGAACCGGCCCAGGTTCTTGATCACGAGATCGCGGCTCTCCAGCACGCCGTCCACCGTCAACGCGAGCAACTCGTCGTCGACGTCGACCAGCATCACCGTGCGGCCCTGATCGGGGGCCAGGTCCGGGCGCCCCAGCAGTTCGTGAAGGTGGCGCAGGCGGTAGCGCTCGTCGTCGAACTGGAACTCGGCCTGGGCCCCGGCGCGGTGCTGCGAACCGCCGCCCGGCGGCACGATCTGATCGAGCACCCGCGTCGGGATGGCGTAGCGCGCCTCCGCGCTCAGCACCACCAGGCAGTGGTTGGCGATGAGCGTGACGGGCAGGCGCATGCGCACCAGGCAGCCGCACGGCTGGTTGTCGGCGATCTCGAGGCTGCCCTGCAGGTCGTTGAGCGCGGTGTGCACGACGTTCATGCCGACGCCGCGCCCGGAGAGCTGAGTGGTCGCCGTGCGCGTGGAGAAACCGGGGGCGAACAGGAAACGGCGCAGCTGGGCCGGGCCCGGTTCCTCGTCGGCAGCGATCAGGCCGCGTTCGAGCGCGGTGGCGCGGATCGCCCCGTAGTCGATGCCGCCACCGTCGTCGGTGACCTCGATCAGGAAGAAGTTGCCGTCCTGGCTGAAGCGCATCGCGATCCTGCCGGTGGCGGGCTTGCCGGCGGCGGCGCGCGCTTCGGGTGATTCGATGCCGTGATCGACGGCGTTGCGCAACGTGTGCATCAGCGGGTCGGCCAGCGCGCGCAGCACGTCGTTGTCGAGGCGCAGGTCGTCGCCTTCGAGGACGAGCTCGACCGGACGCGCAAGCGTGCGGGCGGCCTGGCGCACGGTGCGCTGCAGGCGCCCGCCGAGGGTGCTGACGGGCACCATGCGCGCGCCGAGGATGAGTTCCTGCAGCTCGGTGTTCATGCGGCGCTGGTTGACCATCAGCCCGTCGAGGTCGTGCAACTGGCGTTGCACGTCGAGCGCCATCTCGCGCAGGTCGACGGCGGATTCGATGAACGCGTGCGCGGTCCCGTAGAGCTCGTCGTAGCGGTCCATCTCGAGCGAGTCGAAGTCCGACGCGCCGGTTTGCACGTTGCGCTGGCGCGCAGCCAGGCTCTGCACGCCGACCTGGTTCTCCAGTTCCAGGCGGTGGCGTTGCAGCACGGTGTCCTGCTCGCGCAGGGTGCGCCCTTCCTCCATCAGCGCACGCACGCGGTCCTGGATCTGGCCGACCACGACGGTCACTTCCCCGGCGAGACGGAACATCTCGTCCACGCTCGCGGTGGGGACGCGCATGTAGCGCGTGTCGACGCTCTGGGCGTCGGGCGACTCGGCGGCGACGGCGATCGGCGCCACCGGCGGGGGAAGCGCGGGGTCGGGCTCGATCGGCGCTGCCTCGGTGGTCCCGCCACTGTGCGCGTCGTCGGCGCTGGCTTGCGGCAACAACGCGTCGCCCGTCTTGCAGCGCTGCGCCCAGTTGACGACCTCCTGCAGCGTCTCGCGAGCTTCGGGCGGGGCCGGCGCCTGTCCCAGCAGGGTCTCGACCATCGCTTCCATGCAGTCGCCGGCGCTCAGCAGCACCGTGGCGAGCGCCGGCGGCGGGTCGGCGTCATGCTCGACGAGGGCGTCGAGGATGTCTTCGAGGTGGTGGGCGAGGTTGGCGACGCCGAGCGCACCGATGAGGTGCCCCACACCCTTGAGCGTGTGGGCGAGGCGTTGCGCGGCACGCAGGTTGGCCGCTACCGCGCGCCCCTGGCTCATCTGGCTCAGGCTTTGCGAGAGCGTGGCGGCCTGCCCCGGCGCCTCCTGGTAGAAGGCGTCGAGCACTTCCGGTTGCAGGTCATCGGGCAGGCCGAGCGAGACGTCCTCGTCGGTGATCTCGACCGGGCCGGAAGGTTGCTCTACGGCGCCTGGCGCCCCAGCGCCGCCGTTCACGCAGGGCGGCTCGAGCAGTGCGCCGAGCCAGGCGCTGTCCTCGTCGACCGGGCACGGCCAGGCCGGGTCGCCGACGCAGGCGACCAGCGCGAGCGCGCTGCTCTCGCCCGGCTCCAGCAGGTAGCCGTGCACTATCGCCGGCCAGCGTTCGAGCAGCGCCAGCAACGATTCGTCGGCGTTCTGCGCCGCGTGCGTCAGGTTTCGCGCCAGGAACGCGAACGTTTCCTCGAGCGCGGGGATCGAGCGGGTCGCGCAGGCTTCGCGCATGCGCTCGGCGACGGTGTGCTGGGCGGCGGCGATGTTGCGGGCATTGTGCTCGCTCGGCAGTGGCACGGCGGCGAGCTCGGTCGAGAAGGTTTCGCCCAGTGACGGCAGCAGGCCGTCGTCGTCGTCGGGCGGTGGCGAGGGGGGACGGGCAGCCGGCGGCGCGTCGGCGTCGGTCGACTCTCGCGCCGACGCAGGCGAGATACCACTGTCGCCGTCGCCGTCGAGCGTCGCGGCCGGCGGGTTGTCGGGCGGGACTTCGCCGCCGGCGCCGAGGCGCCCGCGCAGGTCGCAGGCCCAGCGCTCGATGCGCACGCCCGCTTCGCGCAGTGCCGCGAGGTCGCCGGTGGCGAAGCGCGCGACCCGCTCGCCGAGCGAGGTTGCGGCGGCGCCCAGCTCGTCCAGCCCGGCCAGCTCGAGCGCGGTGGCGATGTTGTCGAGCTGGCCACGATAACCCTCGCGCAGTTCGACCGGGTCGTGCGTGTCGCCGCGCAGCTCGGCAACGCTGCGGCAGGCGTCGTCGATCAGCGCTTGCAGCGCCGTGCTGGCCTGGGCGTCCATCTACCGCGCAGCCGCGGGCGCGTCAGGCGGCTTCCGGCTCGTAGTCGCGCGCCGGTGCCGCGGCGGCCCGTTGCGTGTCGAGCCGGAACGCGCCGACCGATTCGGTGAGGCGCTTCGCGTAGCCGACCAGCCGGTCGGTCTGCAGGCCCTGGGCGTGGATCTGCTTGTTGGTCTGGGCGGTGCTCTTCTCGATCGCCGCGGCGTACTCGCGCAGCTTCTCGCTGGCCTCGGCCTGCTGGCGCGAGTGCGT